>JAISZY010000185.1 GCA_031284375.1 Tannerellaceae bacterium
GTGGAGAACGGTTTTGATAAGCTATTCGGCTATGATGGGCCATTATCCGAAACTTTCGAATACTGCAACACGATGAAGAACAGCAATATTATGAAACAACTTATTTACTTCAACGAATATCCAAAAATAAATAGTAAATTTGCACCGAGTTAATTGAAAAAATTCGGTGCAAAACGCAGAAATAGGCACAGTTGCCAAATTGTTACCTCTTATCGCATTATCGCAGAAAATTTCGCTTAAAGCCTTTTACTCAAAAGGATATCTCCTAAGATAATTTTTTTAAATATATAACAGATAAAATATTATGAAATTGATTCTGACTACTGTATCTTTACTCATTTTAAGTTTCTTATCTTCATGTGAACACCCTTCAGGGAGATTCGGTGAGCCGGCGACGGAAATATCCGTATTTACACGAAGTAGTATGGATGAAACATTCAGTTTGCGTCCTATCCATGTTTATGTCTTTTCCCCTGACGGACAGTGCGCAAAGTATCAAATGCTGGAAGAAGCCAGTGATTCCTTGCTGTTTGCTCTTTCGCCGGACAATTACATTTTCTATGCGTTGGCAGGTGTTTCAGCCGATAAATACGCGCTTCCTGAGAAAAATCTTGCATCGGCTTCCCATCTGTTGAAATTGAAAGATCCGGCAACCGGACACGCTGAAATAGGAGCCGGACATGCTGACGTACTAATTAAGAGTAATGTAAAAAACGAACTTATACTGACTATCACCCGTGTCGTAGCACAAATAACGGCCTCCATTTCCAACTTGCCGGAAGATATTACCGACGTAACAATGTCGCTCAACCCGGTGGAAACCCAACTCCTGCTCAATGGAACATTCCATGACGATACGGAAGAAAAAGAAATCCGTTTCTCGCTTACGGAAAAAAATCCCGGCGAATGGCATACAGCCGATTCGATTTTCGTTTTCCCCAGTAAAACAGACGTTACCATCGGTATTTTGCTAACCGGCAAGAACGGAGAAAAACGTAAATATTTCTATAATGCCACATTCGGAATAAAAGCTAATTACAAATACCAAATAAACGCCACCTATAAAGCCGGTAGCCCCGACCTCAGTGGAGTTATCAAAGGTACGGACTGGGCCGGCGAAGAGCAAATTGTTTTCGATTTTGGCGAAGAAGAATATGACGGCAGCAAATCGGCTTATGCCCCTGGAGAATTCTATAACACAAAATGTTACATCCTGCAAGTGGAAGAAAAAACAGCAGGCAAAACCACATTAAGTTTGCTATATCCGGAGACTCATAACGGCCTTGACCTTGAATCACTGAAAAAAACCCTCACATCAAACACTGCCGGCGGCCTTTCCGGATGGCGACTATTCACTGAAGAGGAAGCTCGTATGATTAATCGGCTTTGTAATGAGAAAATCAACGAGTTGAACACTATGTTTGCGGAGCGCGGTATCAATACTTTCGTAAAAAACGAGAAGTATCTATTTGAGGATGAAGATGGCACATTGTTTGCCTTCCCGATAGACGGCGCATTTGTAAAAGAAGTGGCTATAAACAAAATGCGTTACTATATACGCGGCATTAAAAAAGTAACCGAATTATCTCATTAATACGTAAACATGCCGTACAGCAATGTTCTGTAACAGATTTTCAGAATTGTTTTTTTCAGATACAATATCTAATTTGCGCCCTCTTGAAAAACAAACAGATTATTATTCAACCTTATTAAATTACGAATTATGAAGGTATATCAAACAAATGAAATTAAGAACATTGCCATTTTGGGATGTTCGGGCTCCGGGAAAACCACCCTCGCTGAAGCGATGCTTTACGAGGGTGGAGTTATAAAACGTCGCGGAACGGTAGAAGCGGGCAATACAGTGTGTGATTATTTTCCGGTTGAGAAAGAGTATGGATACTCGGTTTTCTCAACCGTTTTCAGTGTAGAATGGCAAGAACGTAAACTCAACTTTATCGACTGTCCGGGCGCTGACGACTTTATCGGAGGCGCTGTATCGGCGCTGAACGTAACCGACACCGCGCTAATGGTACTGAACGCTCAATATGGCATTGAAGTAGGCACAATCAACCAGCTTCGTTACGTTGAACAGTTAAACAAACCAATCATATTCATCATCAATCATTTGGATAATGCATCCGCTGATTATGACGGGACAGTTGCGCAGTTAAAAGACCGTTTTGCAAGCAAGGTGGTGCAAATCCAATATCCTATAAACCAAGGTCTGGCATTCAATGCCGTGGTCGACGTATTAAAGATGAAAATGTATCGCTGGAAACCCGAAGGAGGCGTTCCTGAAGTATTAGACATACCTGCCGATGAAATGGATAAAGCAACTCAATTGCATGCCGCACTGGTAGAAGCAGCCGCCGAACACGACGACCTGCTGATGGAAAAATTCTTTGACGAAAGCAACCTGAGTGAAGACGAATTGCGAGCCGGTATCAGCGCCGGATTAATTTCCCGCGGCATGTTTCCTGTTTTCTGTGTATGCGCCGGAAAAGATATGTGTGTGCGCCGGACGCTTGAATTTTTAGGCAACGTAGTACCTACCGTTGACCGGATGCCCTACGTGAAAACAACAGAAGGCACCGACGTCGCCCCCAACTCCAACAACCTGACCAGTCTTTTCTTCTTTAAAACAACCATAGAACCCCATATCGGACAAGTGTCATACTTCAAAGTCATCTCCGGAAAAGTGAAAGAAGGCGATGACCTGATCAATGCCAACCGCGGCTCGAAAGAACGTATCGCCCAGATGTTCTCCGTAGCAGGCCAGACACGCAACGCAGTAACCGAAATCATGGCCGGCGACATAGGCGCTACGGTCAAACTGAAAGACGTACGCCGGGGCAATACCCTCAATGGGAAAGGCGTAGACTATACCTTCGACTTCATTAAGTACCCGAACCCAAAATATCGTCGCGCTATCAAGGCCGTAAACGAAGCCGACTCGGAAAAGATGAGCGAACTGCTCACCCGCATGCGCGAAGAAGACCCTACCTGGGTCGTAGAACAATCCAAAGAATTGAAGCAAACCATTGTTTCCGGACAAGGAGAATTTCACCTGCGTACCCTAAAATGGAGAATGGAAAATAATGAAAAAATACCCATTGAATTTCTCGAACCGAAAATCCCCTACCGTGAAACCATAACCAAATCAGCCCGGGCCGACTACCGCCATAAGAAACAATCCGGAGGGGCCGGACAGTTTGGCGAAGTACACATCATCATTGAACCATACTACGAAGGCATGCCGGTTCCCGACGTCTATCGTTTCGGCAATCAAGAATACAAGATGAGTGTACGCGACACGCAAACCATCGACCTCGATTGGGGAGGCAAATTAGTATTTATCAACTGCATTGTAGGAGGCGCCATCGACACCCGTTTCCTGCCGGCCATCCTCAAAGGCGTCATGGCACGCATGGAACAAGGCCCTTTGACCGGATCGTATGCCCGCGATGTACGTATCATGGTGTACGACGGGAAGATGCACCCCGTTGACAGTAACGAAATTTCCTTTATGCTCGCCGGACGAAATGCCTTCAGCGCCGCTTTCAAAGCCGCCGGCCCGAAAATATTGGAACCCATATACGATGTAGAAGTGTCTGTCCCGGCTGATTACTTGGGCGACGTCATGAGCGACCTGCAAGGAAGAAGAGCTATCATTATGGGAATGAACAGTGAAAAGGGATACGAAAAACTTTTGGCAAAAGTTCCCCTGAAAGAAATGTCGTCATACTCGACTACGCTAAGCTCCATCACAGGAGGACGCGCTTCGTTTATCATGACGTTTGCTTCCTATGAATTGGTGCCTGCCGACGTACAGGAAAAATTACTGAAAGCATACGCCGAGAGTCAGGAAGACGATTAACCGGATTGTCACAACCCCAACGAATACTTCATCTAATCCGAAAGGAGCAGTGAGAACCGACAACAGACGGGGCTTTCCGCTCCTTTTTCAATTCCTGAATTTGCACAACCCCAGCTTTGCCGAATCCTTACACTTAAGAATGAGCCGTTTGCAAACCTCTACAAGACTCTCATAGACCTCTACAAGCCGCTCATAGACTTGAATACCCGATGCAGACTGTTTTCAATTTGGTAAAATTAAGGCTTGCCCTGCAAAAAGGAGTAGCCTTGGGGGAAGATATGATTTTTTTCACTACCTTTGGACACTTGATATGCAAGTGTTAACGTGCAAAGTTGCTAAACAAGAACACGTTTAAAATGAAATAGATATGGCGAAAATAAAAGGAGCTGTCGTAGTTAACGCAGAACGCTGCAAGGGATGCGACCTTTGCGTAACGGCCTGTCCGTCGGATGTATTGGAACTGCACCCGCGCGAAGTTAATAACAAAGGATATCATTATGTTTACATGAAAGAGCCGGAAAATTGCATTGGATGCGCCAATTGCGGATTAGTCTGTCCGGACGGATGTTTAACCATTTATAAAGTGAAACTTAGTTGATGGAAGAAATAAAATTGATGAAGGGAAATGAGGCGATAGCCCATGCAGCTATCCGATGTGGAACGGATGGATATTTTGGCTATCCGATAACCCCTCAGTCGGAGATAATGGAAACGCTGATGGCTGAGACGCCGTGGAAAACGACGGGAATGGTCGTTTTGCAAGCCGAAAGCGAAATTGCTGCCATCAATATGGTCTATGGCGGAGCGGCAAGCGGTAAACGTGTGATGACTTCGTCGTCAAGTCCGGGCATCAGTTTGAAACTGGAGGGAATATCCTATATAGCGGGTGCCGAACTTCCCTGTGTAATTGTCAACGTGATGCGCGGCGGCCCGGGGCTGGGAACCATTCAGCCCAGTCAGGCCGACTACTTCCAAACCGTCAAAGGCGGCGGTCATGGCGACTACCGGCTTATCACCCTGGCGCCCTACTCTGTGCAGGAGATGGCCGATTTTGTCGCCCTCGGATTTGACCTTGCCTTTACATACTCCAACCCGGCCATGATACTGGCCGACGGTATTATCGGGCAAATGATGGAAAAAGTAATACTACCGCCTTACCAGCAACGGAAAACGGAATCGGAAATACGTGCAGAGTCTCCCTGGGCTGTGCAAGGTAAGCTGAAAGACAATAAGGTGAACGTCATCACGTCGCTTGAATTAGATCCGGTTATCATGGAGGAGAACAACAACCGCTTCCAGGCCAAATACCGGAAAATAGAAGAAACGGAAGTGAGATATGAAACTTTCCAGTGTGACGACGCACAATACCTGCTGGTAGCCTTCGGCTCATCGGCGCGTATTTGTCAGAAAGCCGTAGAGATGTCTCGCGCGGAAGGTATCCGCCTGGGACTGTTGCGCCCCATTACGCTATGGCCGTTTCCGAAAAAAATCATCGCAACCTATGCCGACCAGGTGAAAGGCATGTTGACGGTAGAACTGAACGCCGGACAGATGGTAGAAGACGTTCGTTTGGCAGTAAACGGGAAAACAAAGGTAGAACACTTCGGACGCCTGGGCGGAGTCGTGTTCACGCCGGATGAAATCGTAAGAGCATTAAAAGAAAAATTATTATTATAAACTATGAGACGCGGAAGTAGAGTAGACAATATTTTGTCGTTGATATTTATCTTGTTGGCTGTTGCTGCAGGCGTATGCTATTTTGCAGCAACCGATCGGATGGCATTTTGGATTATAGGCGGTATAGCCGTTGTCTTCAGATTAGTGCAATACGCGCTTCGTTTTTTTTAATAGTATTATATCCAACAAAACATTATGGAACTCACCGAAATAATAAAACCGGAAAACCGGGTGTACGGTAAACCTCGCTTGATGAACGACGCCCCTATGCACTACTGCCCCGGTTGCAGTCATGGCGTCATACACAAACTGATAGCAGAAGTAGTAGAAGAGATGGGTATGGAAGAACAGACCATCGGCGTTTCGCCCGTGGGATGCGCTGTTTTTGCCTATAACTACATAGATATAGACTGGGTAGAAGCCGCCCACGGACGCGCTCCGGCCGTAGCCACTGCCTTGAAACGCCTCAATAAGGAAAAGATGATTTTCACCTACCAAGGCGATGGAGACCTGGCTGCCATCGGAACAGCCGAAACTATCCATGCTGCTAACCGGGGCGAGAATATTGTCATTGTTTTTGTCAACAACGCTATCTACGGTATGACCGGTGGACAGATGGCGCCTACGACTCTGGAAGGTATGCCCTCTTCCACTTGCCCCTACGGACGCGACGTAGCCCTGAACGGCTATCCGCTGAAAATAGCCGATCTGCTGGCGCAGTTAGAAGGAACCTGCTTAGTTACGCGACAAAGCGTGCAAACGGCTGCCGCCGTACGAAAAGCAAAAAAAACGCTATTCAAAGCGTTTGAACACTCGATGGCGGGGAAAGGTACATCTGTGGTCGAATTTGTTTCCACCTGCTCTTCCGGTTGGAAAATGACTCCCACCCAATCCAACCAATGGATGGAAGCCCACATGTTTCCCTTTTATCCATTGGGCGACTTAAAAAATGTTGAATAAAAAAACAGGACAACCTACATGAAACAGGAAATTATCATAGCCGGCTTCGGCGGACAAGGAGTCTTATCCATGGGGAAAATATTAGCCTATTCCGGACTGATGGAAGGAATGGAAGTCAGTTGGATGCCATCCTACGGTCCGGAACAACGGGGAGGTACGGCCAACGTCACGGTTATACTCAGCGACACCCCTATCAGCTCGCCTATTCTGAACGAATACGATGTAGCCATCATCCTGAACCAGCCTTCGCTGGATAAATTTGAGAGCAAAGTAAAATCCGGCGGTATTCTTATTTACGACGGATACGGCATACATGGAGACATCCGGCGCAAAGACATTCGGGTATACCGCGTAGACGCTATGGACGCCGCTACGGAAATGAAGAACGAGAAAGCCTTCAATATGCTGATATTGGGAGGATTGTTAAAAGTTGTCCCGATGGTAAAACTGGAAAACGTGCTTTTGGGACTGAAGAAATCCCTGCCTGAACGGCACCATAAACTACTTCCTATGAATGAAGCGGCCATCCAAAAAGGAATGGAGATTATTCGTGAAGCGTAATGCATGAAATATTGTCTTTACATACTGGTTATCCTGGCTGTTTCTGCAACGACAGTATGGGGGCAAACAGAAAAGCCCGATAGCAGCCTGTTGTTTGCCGATAGCACAGCGTTGAACGAAAAACGTATCACCGCTTACCGGCTTACCCACGCTATTGGAGATTCTTACATTGCCAAAATGGATACCGACCGCCTAAATTACGGGAACACCACGCTCGTGGAAGGAAAATCACTTGCCGTAGGTTATCTTGCTAATGTAGGCTCTCCGGCTCAGACAAAGATTTTTTCGGAACGCAAGGAAGCCCGCGACTTCATCTACGCCGACGCTTACGACTACTATATTACGACGCCTGAAAATGCCTATTATTACGACACCAAACTCCCTTATACACACGTTGTATATAGCCAGATGGGCGCATCAGTCACCAGGGAAGACCAGCTAAAGGGTGTCCTTACGTGGAATTTCGGAAAACAAATAAATGTAGGCGGAGAAATGGATTACATCTACAGCCGCGGACAGTACTGGGCAAACGGGAATAAGCTTCTGAGTTATCGCTTATTTGGCAGTTATCGCTCCGACAGATACGAGTTGAACGCTTATCTGAGCAACTATAATTTCGTGAATTACGAAAATGGAGGATTGGCAAACGACCGCTACCTTACGCATCCGGAAGAATTTATCGTCGGGCGACAAGCTGTTCCCAAAAAGGAATACCCCGTCAGATTCTACGACACATGGAACCGTATACGAGGTAAACAATACTACTTCACACACCGGTATAATGTAGGATTTATGCGCGAAACGGAAGAACTCGACGAAGAAGGGAACCGGAAAAAAGCGTTTATCCCTGTTTCCAGTTTCATCCACACGTTTGAGTACGAAGACA
>JAISZY010000245.1 GCA_031284375.1 Tannerellaceae bacterium
CCAAGACAGCCGTTCCGAAAGATGTTTGGGAAACGGTTTCGGCATTTTCCAACACTTCGGGAGGTTGGATCGTGTTCGGTGTGTCGGAAAAGAAAAAGAAGTTTGAAATTGTCGGCGTAGATGATGTTGAAAAATTGGAAAATGATATGCTCACAACGCTTCGTTCAAAGACGAAGTTTAATATCAAGCTGTCGCCACAGGCAAAACGATACAAGATTGGCAAGAAAAATATTTTAGCGTTTTATATCCCCTCTTCCGATATTAAACCTGTGTATTTTAACGGAGTACAAAACACGTTCATTCGCACAGGCAGCGGTGACCAGCAGGCGAGCGAATTTGAAATTAATGCTCTTTATCGCGACCAAGCATTCGGCTCAATGTCGGAAAAGACAGTTGAAGGCACATCTGTTGATTCGCTAAACAAAGCGTCGTACAAGCGATTTCGTGAATACCTGAAAGGGTTTAATCCGAACTTGCACTACAATTCGATGGATGACGACGAGTTTAATTAGCGATTGAAAATCGTTTCCGACGGCAAACTGACTTACGGTGGATTGCTGTTTTTAGGTACAAACGCTGCAATAACCGACCATTTTTCCGATTTCAGGGTTGATTATTTGGAAATTCCCGCTACAAATTACGCTGATGCCGAGCCACGTTATACGTTTCGTGTGGAAGAGCAGGAAAATCTTTGGGAATATTATTTTGTGCTGTTTCAACGCCTGCGAATCTATGCCAATAACCCGCTCACAATCGGCGAAATGGGCATTGGACACGAAGATACGAAAGAAATAGACGCCTTGCGTGAAGCATTGGTGAATCTGCTTATTCACAGTGATTATTTCAGCCCGATGAAACCAAGAATACGAGTTTTTTCCAATCGCATTGAGTTTGAAAATCCGGGTAAATTGCCCCGCACAGTCGAAGAACTGATACGGACGGATGAAACCTTGCCTCGTAATCCTGTGTTAGCAAAATTCTTCCGTATATCAAAACTCTGTGAAAGTGCAGGTTACGGCTTTGATAAAATGCTTCAATGGAAAAAGCAAACAGGTAATGAAGTTCTGTTTGAAACAACCATTGACAAAACGAAATTCACTTTTATGCTTGATACAACACAAGAAAGTAGAGGCACGATAAAAGAAAAAAGCGGTATGAAAAGCGGTATGATAGATGAGAAAAGCGGTATGAAAATTAAAACCGTAGATAAAATACTGGAGTTGATAAGCAAAGATAACGCCATATCAATAACTCAACTATCAACCGCAACAAACATAACACGTTCAACAGTTCAAAAACACATTGAGAACTTAAAAGACAAAGGAATAATCCGCCGAGAAGGTGCAGATAAAGGCGGGAAATGGGTAATCATTGAACAATAAAGCATTGAGCAAAACAACCACCCTCAATTTTACCTGAAAAAGTAATATAAGAGGGTTGATTGATTTAACGTGCCGCAAACTTCGTTTCCATCCTGAGGAACGCCTTTTTTGTGGCAAAAGTGTACCTTGCGAGTTGCGAACTGATTTTCTTTGAATAAGGAAAACGCCAAAGAATAATTGGTTATTTCAGAACCGCCCGGATCACAAACCAGATATGATGGAAAAAAGTGGAGATATGTCCGTAATGCTTTGCCATGATGCGGTAACGCTCTTTCAATGAGGCTTTTTGGTTGGCCGTGGTCATCCCTTCGTTCAGGTAGTTGATCAGTGTGAGGCGGGTATTGTGAATAGAGGCGGCTTTCTTCATCATGCGGATGCACCAGTCGAAATCGGAAGAGAAGCGGTAGGAGAGGTCGTAGGGTTCCGCCGGTTCACGCTTCACGATAAAAGCCTGATGGCAGACCGTCATGCCCTGTTTAAAACTTTTCCATGTAAGCCTGTCGGGCGCTTTCAACCTGCGCATATAGAGAAAATTGCCTTTATCATCCACAATGGCTGTTTCCCCGTAAAGGATGTCCGGCGGTTTGTTCGGATCGAATGAATGCATCATTCTTTCTACCGTATCAGGCGTATAAAAGGCGTCTCCCGCGTTCAGAAAGCAGAGCCAATCGCCGGAAGCCATCCCTATGGCTTTGTTCATGGCGTCGTACAGGCCCCGGTCGGGTTCGCTGACCCATTTCACCTTTTCCTGTGCATATTTCCGGATCAGCTCCACCGTTCCATCACGTGACGCCCCGTCCACAATCAAATGCTCCAGATAGGGATATGTTTGTTCCTGTACGCTTTTCAACGTTCGTTCCAGCGTTTTCTCAGCGTTCCGGGTGACGGTAATAACGGTTAGTTTTATCATTTTCGGGCGTATATGGCAATGTAAGGCGATAATAACTTACCCTTCACGGGAAATAATTTGACGGCGTAACTCAGTATCTTTACCCATTTTCTCCTGTTGCGGTGTTCCGGCTTTGGTTCGAGCCAGAGCATCGGCTTCCCGGTATATTCTACCGAAACGTCATGAAGGTCGAATGATTGCATTATCTCTTTCAGGCGGGGTATTTCCATTGATTGAAGATTATGGGCCTCCAGGTTCTCTCTATCGAACCGTTTCTGGAGTTTTCCGTTTAACCCCAGAAAATTGGGGATAAGTATCAGCAACTGTCCTTTTTCCGAAAGTAGTTTGACATGGCGGCTAATTACATCACTTGTGTCTTCAAAATGCTCGATAAAACCGGAGGAGAAGACCACATCATATTTCTTGCCGGAAGAAAATGCGAAAAAATCACTTTCGATACACCGGATGGTTCCCTCCGGCAGTCCGTTGATTTTCTCGAAGTTCCGTACAATATCTTTGTTGATATAAAAATCGAGTATTGTCACGTCGCGGATACCGCGGTGGAAGAAATTGACGGCGGACACTCCGGGAAAGCCCCCGATTTCGATAAAACTCTTACCCCCGCTCAACAGCGACATCCATTTTTCAAACACTACTTTTTTGGGAACCTTGTCATACCGGTAGTTGCTCCAGTAGTTATCCCAGTATTCTTTATCGGTTATGTTGTTATTCTCCGTCATAATACTAATGTGCCAATGTGACTAATATGCCAATGTGACTAATATGCCAATGTGCTAATGTACCGATGTGCAATATACCAATGAACCAATTAAACTACTAATCATTTATTTACATTTACTACTTGTCCCGATTTACCGGGATTAATTCATTATTCACATTGGCACATTAGCTTGTTCCGTTCTCGTAAATTTCCTTGTATTGTTGTGCAACTTTCGCCCGGGCGTATTCTTCCAGCGCTTTGCCGCGGGCATTGGCGGAAAGAGTTTCGTAATCGGCTTCAAACAATGTCCGGATCAGCCCGTCTGCCATATCTTGCGCGTTTTTGTATTCGGCTACGTAACCGTTTTTCCGGTGATCGATCATCTCCGGGATGCCGCCGGTACGAAAACCTACGCAGGGCGTGCCGCAAGCCATCGCCTCCATAATGGTGTTGGGCAGGTTATCTTGCAATGAAGGCGTAACAAACAGATCGGCGGCATTATAGAGGCCGGGCATATCGGCGGATGCAATAAATCCCGTACTATGGTTAGGCAGAGGGAATTGCCGTGCAATTTCATCACCGTTTGCACCGGCAATCAGAAAGAGCAAGTCGTTGCGTTTTTGCGCGATTAAACGGGCTGCTTCCAGCAGGTAATCTATCCCTTTACGTTTGTCGGAGGCTTTCATTGCCGCGAAGAGTACAATCTTTTTATCTTTCGGCAGATGCATTCTCTCCCGGATTGCGTTTTTATCTTTCGGCATATAAATTCCGGTATCGATGGGATTGGGGATGGAAATAACCTTGTGTCCCTGTGTGAGTGGGCTACGCTCGGCCAATTCTCTCAACCACCGGCTGCAAGCGACAAACGTGATATTGCCGTCTCTATAGGCGGACTGTTTCCGGCGGAAAACGGTACCTGAGAGGTCGTTTTGAGAAGGCGCTTTCAGGTAAGGGCAGTGGCCGCACCCTTTGGTATAGGCGTTACAGGCTCCGGCATGGTGGCAGATACCTGTAAACGGCCACATATCATGCATCGTCCATACCACTTTTTTCCCGGAGGAGAATATTTTTCCGATCTCTTTGATGGAGAGCATCCCTTGATTTATCCAATGCAGATGAATAACGTCAGCCTCTTTGAATGCCGGAAGTTCCGTAATTGGTACGCCCGTACCGGCGATTGACACATCGAACAGGTTTTCTCTTGAGAAACGGTTATAAAGATAAATAACGCCGCGTTCCCAATAGAAGCGTAGCATATTCGCTTTTTTGCTTCCCGCGGCAAATACCGCCGTGTCGTTTCCCAGTTTGGTGCGCGCCGCCATTGAGGCGTCGCATCCGGCATGGCGCATTGCGTGCAGTAAACGGTTTGCGGCTATGGCTGCTCCGCCCTGTATGTCGTATGTGCTGATAATAAGTACTTTCATTTCCGGATACCTGTTATACCGTTACAAAAGTAATGATTTTGGGTAATAAAACAGGAAATGCCCTTCCCTTTTACGCTATTCTCCCTCTCTTCTTTATCCCAAATCAAAAAGTTATCTGTTTGAGGTTTCTTTTTATTCGTAATAAATGCTCCATCTTAAACACGTTTTTGCGTTTCTCCTTTATCCTTGTCAAAAAGTTGCGTATTTTTGTACAAGTTAGCAGTAATTGAAACAGGAAATATGCGAGGATCAGAGCAAATATATATAAAAATGAGAGAGGTAGGAAACTCTTTGTTGAGTCTTTTTCGTATTATCCTGTTATCAAAAAAAGTAAATCCGTTCTCTCTGCCGGTACATAATAAAGAGTTGGTTGTGCTGGGAAATGGCCCTTCGCTCCGCCCGTTATTATCCGAGCGGCCATCTTTCTTCGACGGGAAAGACCTGATGATGGTGAATTTTTCGGCTTCGTCGGATGATTACGCCAAATTCCGCCCCGGATTTTACCTGCTGATGGATCCCGCTTTTTTTGAAGATGAGGCTACGCGGCATAAACTTTTTGTACCGATGGTCGCAGAAACGGAGTGGGAGATGCACCTGTTTGCGCCCGTAAGCGCCCGTAAGCATACTGCCTGGCAGGAGATGGTAAGCCGGTCTCCCTATATCTGTATCCATTGGTTCAACGCAACTCCCGTAGAAGGTGTAGCCGGTTTCCGTCATTTCTGTTACAAGAAAGGGTTCGGAATGCCTCGTCCGCGTAACGTGTTGGTGGCTTGCCTGATGGTTGCGCTTCAACTGCCTTATGATACAATTTATCTGGCCGGCGCCGATCATTCATGGATGAAGGAGATATGGGTAGATGACAACAATATTGTGAACGAAGACCGGGCGCATTTCTACGATCGGAAAAGTACGCAACGCGTGGTCTCGCCTCATCGGTTGCATGAGTTGCTGGATAGTATGGCAATAGCCTTCCGTTCGTACCATGAAGTGGAAGCCTATAGCAGGAAGAGAGGAAAAAAAATCATCAATATTACCCCCGGCTCGTTTATCGACGCTTTCGGGAGAATGTCCATCGGCTGATATGAAAAAAGAGAGTAAGACAGGGATTATCATCCAGGCGCGCATGGGAGCTACCCGCCTACCCGGTAAAATGATCAAGCCGTTCTATGAGGAGAAAGGCGTATTGGAATTGCTGTTGCAGAGGTTGGAAAAACGTTTTGCCCGTCAGCCTGACGTCGCAATGTTGGTAGCAACAACCGTAAATCCGTCGGATGACCTTATTGCGGAAATTGCGGAAAGGTGCGGTTTCCTTGTGTTCAGGGGGAGCGAAGAGGATGTGCTCCGTCGTTTTATTGATGCGGCAACCTATGCCGGAGTTGAGAAGATGATCCGCGTTTGCGCCGATAATCCGTTCCTCGATATGGATGCATTGGCGGAGTTGATCAGGCGTACCGGCACGCAAGCGCATGATTATATCGCTTTTTCTACATCCGAAGGCACGCCCTCCATAAAAACGCATTACGGATTCTGGCCGGAAGCGGTGCGTCTCGACGCGCTAAAACGGGTTGCGGATGCGATAACAGAAAAGATTTACCGTGAGCATGTCACCAATTACATCTACACGCATCCCCACGGTTTTAGCGTCGATCTTATTCCGGTTCCACGGGAGATAGAAGAGAACGGAAATATTCGCCTTACGCTGGATACGCCGCAAGATTTTGAAATGCAGCGCACAATCTACGCCCGTTGCATGGAACGGTATGGGAGGATTGATATCCCTTCGGTATTGGAAACATTGGAAGTTTTCCCCGGCTTTTACGAACAGATGAAACAGCAAATCCATTTGAATGCCAAATAAATATGATGAAGCAACATACCTATATAATAGGAGAGATCGGCCAGAACCATAACGGTTCGGTAGATATTGCCAAGTTGATTGTCGACCTGGTTTCCCGTCCGGTGAAGGAAGATGTTTTCGATATCGGCCTGAAACCGATGGACGCCGTAAAATTAACGAAACGCGATCTTAAAGAGGAACTTTCCGTTTCTCAGATGAACCGGCTCTATGATTCTCCCCATGCTTTCGGCAGAACCTACGGCGAACACCGGGCGTTCCTTGAGTTGTCGGACGAAGAGCATTATGAAATATATCAACATGCCCGGTTGAGAGGGTTAGAATTTGTAGAAACCCTTTGTGCAATAGGTTGCCTCTCGTTGTTGAAACTCTTTACGCCCGACTATCTGAAGGTGGCCAGCCGCGACCTTACCAATCTTCCATTGTTGGATGCGATGGCCGAAACAAAGATTCCTATTATCTTATCGACCGGTATGACGGGAAAGAAAGAACTCGATGATGCGCTTGATACAATTACCCGGTATCACTCCAATATATCCATTCTGCATTGCGTATCTCAATATCCCACGCATCCCGATAAGTTGAACCTCAATACAATCCCTTATCTTAAGAAGCATTACGGCCGGTACCGTATCGGATTCTCCGACCATACCATCGGTATTGCGGCAGCGGCGGTTGCAGTAGGGATGGGGGCGGAAATAATTGAAAAACACGTATCTATTGACCGCCGTATGAAAGGGACAGACCAGGCCGGTTCGTTAGGCCCTGACGGAGTCAACCGTATGATCCGTGATATTCGCGTAACCGAAAGGTGGTTAGGAGAAGAAGCCCTTTTTGTGGAAAAGGAAGTAGAGGAAGCGCGCCGCAAGCTCGAGCGGTCGTTGGCTGCCAAACGCGATCTGTTGCCCGGAGATGTAATTTCGGAAAGCGATTTGCATCTGCTAAGCCCCGGCGACGGTTACCAATGGGCTGATAGAGGCCTTGTGGTCGGACGGACGGTAACGAAGAAGATACCCAAAGATGAAATTATTTACGATAATTTCCTGCATTAGCCTATAAATATGAACAGCTCTCTTTGAATATATACAATGTATATGGATAAAACCGAAAAAAAGAAAAACCTCCCTAAACTGGTGATTACGGATATCGATGGCGTATGGACTGACGGCGGCATGTATTATACGGCCGATGGAGATGTGATGAAAAAATTTTCTGTCCGTGACGGGTGGGGTGTGGCCATGCTCCGCCGGCACGGCGTTGATACGGTTATTATGACGGGCGAGAACACCGAAATTGTAACGCAGCGGGCAAGGAAACTTCATGTTGAACGTTGTTATATAGGCGTTGAAGACAAATTGAAGTTGGCTGAACGCCTTTGCGGGGAACTCCATATTTCACTGCATGACATAGCCTTTATCGGCGACGATATCAATGACTTGCCCTTGTTGCGCGCTGTGGGATTCAGCGCCGCGCCGGCCGGTTCGCCGGGTTATATCCAAAGTGAAGTGCGCTACGTTACGCATGTGCCGGGCGGCCAGGGCGCTTTTCGCGAATTTGCGGAAAAGATATTGTACGATTGCGGGTTACTTCACTCTACCGTAGAGTTGTTATTACCTTTTTGATCGTTCATCCGGATATTCTTTGCGTTTTTTATCTTGTTTGCTATCGTGTTAAATATATCTTGTTGTATGGTAGAGTGCAGCGCCTTATTAACGCCGGTATAAACGAGAACGCCGGTTGTAATCTGTAATGCCAGTTGCCAATAAGGGTTCTCCGTGATTATCGGAACAAGCGTCAACAAGAAGCAAACCAATCCGCCTATTAAGATGTACGGGAATATATCTTTCAGTTGTTGCCTGATATTGTAGTGCGTAGCGCGGCTTGTAATAATAAGAGCGATGATATAATGAACCAATCCTGCCACAGCCTGTCCCGCCACTAATGCGGGAATGCTTATCCGTACGGTCAGGAAGACGGCAAGAAGCGTAACTCCGTTTTTCATCAATTCAAAATGAAAAACCGTTTTAGTCTCTCCCCGGGCAATAAGGTAATTGGTCATAAGCGAGGTGAACACAAAGAAAATACCTTTTACCAACAGCAGTTGGAATAGCGGGATCGAAGCGTCCCATTTTGTTCCGAACAGCACATGGAACAGCGGTGTTGCAACAACAATCAATACCGGGAAGAAGGGGAAAGACAAATAGGCTGCCGTACGGTTTGTCTTCCCGAAAACACGCCGCATGCGTTCGGGGTCGTCCTGGATGGAAGATAGCGCGGGAAGAAGCGATTGTCCCAAAGCCTGCCCCAAAGCGGTATATCCCATCTTGCTCCACCGGTCGGCCTGCGTATAATACCCCAGCTCTCTGATGCTGTACCAGAGGCCGATGATCAGGGGATACAGGTTTTGGAACAATGTACCGGTAAACGAGGTGAGGAACATGTTTTTCCCGGCCGAATACAAATTCAGGAACGATATTTTATCGAATTGAATATGCGGGCGCCAACTGTTTTGCGCCCATAGCAGTATGGAGCGTGTAGCCGATAGCGCCAGCGCCTGCGCAACCAATGCCCAGGGGCCGTATCCGGCTAATGCCAACGCAACGGCAATTGTACCGGATATAAGCAAGGGTACGATATTAGATATAGCAAAGGCTTTCATCTGCATGTTGCGCATCAGTATACTACTTTGTACGAGTCCGAAAGCCTGTATGATAATGGTAAGGAACATTGTACGGGAGAGCGGGATCAGCTGCGCGTCCCCGAACCAAACCGAAATAAGCGGCGCCAGAAAGAACAGCAAGAGATACAAAACAATTGCTGCGGATAAATTGAAAAAGAAAATCGTGTTGTAGTCCCTGCCGGTAATGTTTTTCCGTTGTATAAGCACAACGGTAAAACCGCTGTCGATGAAAATATTGAGAAATGCCGAAAAGAGGGTAATAACGCCAATTAATCCGAAGTCTTCGGGGAAAAGCGTATTAGCCAGAATAATTCCGACAATGGCGTATGCTATTTGCGAAAACGTCTTGTCGAAGGTATTCCATACTAACGCATTTACGGTTTTTTCTTTCAGTGACTTTTCCATTGAAATAGCTGCAACGATATCGGTTTATCAAAATTCTATCTTATAAGACAGCATATTTCGTTTAAGCACATGCAATGCTACATCACGCCCCACTTTGATACCCTTTTCTGCCAGCCGGCTTTCCACCGTTTGGTAGGCCAGTTCGGGGTTGTTGTTGTCGCCGCTGAGGTGGCAGAGCCAGATGTTGCGGAGGCCGGACGAGTAATTATCGGCTAAAAATTCGGCGGCCTGCCGGTTACTCAGATGTCCCGCCCCGGAGGAGATGCGTTGTTTCAGCGGATAGGGATAGCGGCCGCTGCATAGCATCTCTTCATCATAGTTACTTTCAATAACTAAGTGGTTGGCTTTGCATATATAATAGGCCACCTCGTCGGTAATGGCTCCCACGTCGGTAGCCAGGGTGAACCTGTGATCGCCGAACCGGATAAAGTAGCCGGAATTGTCGATACTGTCGTGCGGCACATCAAAAGCGGTGATTTGGAAATCTTCAATCTGAAACGGAGTCCCTTTTTCAATATATCTTGCGACGCCGTTAAGGTTATTGCGGACAAGGGGCCGGTTCATGATTGCCCTGTGTACCTCGCGGGTGGCATACACCGGAATGTGCAGTTTCTCGCCCAGGTAACCCACCGATTTTATATGATCGAAATGGTCGTGTGTGACGAGGATCGCCATGATTGACGAAAGGTCAATCTCATATTGGGCAAGGCGCTTTTTGATTACGCGCGGGCCGATGCCGGCGTCTATCAGGATACCGTAATGACAATTCCCCAGATAATAGCTGTTGCCGCAACTGCCGCTGCTAAGACTGAAGAAAAAGAATCGTTCCGATGAATGAAGTTCAAACTGCATACTGCCTGCAAAGTTAGCATGAAATCCTCAATTACACACAAACGGATAAAAATTAATGGTGAGTGTGCACACCCGACAAGTTTATGAAAAACATCTAAACCCGATAATTTTCGTATATTTGGGAATTATAAATACAATCTAAATAAGTATGAAAACATCAGGTTTAGATGTGCACAAAGATAGTATATTTTGTGCGATTTACGACGGAAAAAGTTATTCTGCTGTAAAAGAATTTTCGACGACGACCGGTTCTATACGTTCATTGGGCGCATACTTGCAGTCGGAAGGAGTAAAAAAAATGGCAATGGAAAGTACCGCCACATACTGGGTTCCCGTTTGGGACATTCTTTGGGAAACAGGCTTTGAATTAAAGTTAGTCAATCCGTTGCACATAAAGCAAATGCCGGGACGCAAGAGTGACGCCAAAGACGCTCAATGGATTGCTGAACTGTTGCACAAAACATGCTTCGGGGCAGTTTAGTACCCGGTCCACTGATACAGGAGTTGCGCACTTACACCCGCGAGTACAGGATTTTGGTTCAGCAGCGCACCAAAGTTTTGACCCAAATGGACAGGGTT
>JAISZY010000252.1 GCA_031284375.1 Tannerellaceae bacterium
GTAGACAACATCATGACGAAAGATACCTACGGCGACTGGTGTATGCCTCCCGAATCGCCCGAATTGATTCACTCGCAAGACCCCGGACGAAAAACCGATGCCGCCGTGTTGGGCACTACTTTCTACTTCCGGATGTTGTACCTCTTGGAACGCTTTGCCCACCTGATCAACAAGCCGGACGAAGCACAAGAGTTTGCCAAAGAAGCCGTCATAGTGAAAAATGCTTTCAACGCTCGTTTCTTTAACAAAGAAACCTACCAATACAGCAACAACACCGTAACAGCCAACCTCCTGTCGCTTTGTTACGGCATGGTGGCCGACGAAGACCAAGAAGCCGTCTTCAAGCACATTGTAGATAAAACCATGGGAGAGTTTAACGGCCATGTAAGCACCGGTTTGGTAGGCATCCAATGGCTGATGCGCGGATTGACCCAATACGGACGCCCCGACATCGCCCTCCGGATAGCCACCAACCGCACCTACCCCAGTTGGGGATACATGGTAGAAAAAGGTGCAACCACCATCTGGGAACTCTGGAACGGAGACACCGCCGACCCGGCCATGAACTCACACAACCACGTTATGCTTCTGGGCGACCTGATTGTATGGTATTACGAAAATCTGGCAGGTATCCGCAACAAACCCGGTAGCACAGGATTCAAACAAATAGAAATGAAGCCTTATCCCATAAACGGACTCGACTGGGTAACCGCCTCCTATCATTCCGTTCGTGGACAGATAGAAAGCGCTTGGAAGAAAGACGGCGAACAACTCCGGTGGCAAATTACCATCCCCGGAAACACCACGGCCTTTGTCTATTTCCCTACAAGCGATAAAGACAAAATCACGGAAAGCGGAGCCGGGATAAACACCCTGAAGGGCATCCGCTTTATCGAGTCGAAAGACGGTTATACCTTGTACGAACTCGGCTCCGGCCGGTACGATTTCCTTATCCTGTAATCCTTATATTTCATTCGATAATAATCCCCTGCACTGTACAACTGCACAGCAGGGAGATTGTTCCACCCTCGTTAGCGCTAACGGGGGTGGTTTATTCATGCCATACGCCACATGCCATGAAGCCGAGTCCCGTATTGGCGCCATAAGGCAGACGTACGTTCCGTAAATATTTGTAGTGTATCCCCCAATGGCTGCGTGATGCAAGTCTTGGGGGGGTGTGGCCCATTCTACCCACATTACCGTTGGTTTCAAACAACGAAGGCTGTATCAAAAAACGCTGGAAAAGCGGTTTTTTCGACACAGCCTCGTGCATTTCAGACAAACAAGAAAACTACTTACCTTTCACCTTCCTTTTTCTTTCCCATCTTCAGTTCAATAACGAAAGCGGTAATCAAACCGACACCTCCAAAGAACAAGACCGAGGCTCCGTAGGCCATCTCGGCGAGATTGCGAAACCTCCATCCGTCGTCGTCGGTATACAGGTTCATATTCAGCAGGGCGATGTGAAGACAAAAGCCAATCAACAGGCCTAAGCCGGCCCCCGAAAGGAGACAACCGGCCTTCAGGGCGCTGAAAGAGAACTTAGGAAACAGTCCGGAGAGTCTGTTCTTTTCTCCAAAAGCGGAGGCATCCAGCTTTTCGCCAATCTTTTCGATAATGGCCAGACGTTCTTTCCGGCGAGCAAACAATTCAAATAAACCATACGTTCCTGCAACGCATA
Source organism: Tannerellaceae bacterium (assembly GCA_031284375.1). Classification (GTDB taxonomy): domain Bacteria; phylum Bacteroidota; class Bacteroidia; order Bacteroidales; family Tannerellaceae; genus DFXE01. The sequence continues at coordinate 1,682 of JAISZY010000252.1, forward strand.
TCCCTACAACAAGAGGGATTGAAATAAAATCTAACATAATGTGTGTGTGTTAATGTGTTAATAATGTTTTCTTACCTATATGGACGCATAAATGCAAGAAAGGTTACAGATTGTACTCCTACTTATTTTTATGTCCGCATACTGTAACCTATCCGCAAACGCTGCGTCTAAAGCAATATATATGGAGTTATATTCCGACACATATTATGTCCGGCAGATACAAGCAGGAAATACAGCCTGCTATGCTCGCCTTTTAGACAAATACAGCCGCCCGGTTTACGCTCTTGTCTTCCGGTTGGTACGCAACAGAGAAGACGCGGAAGAACTGGCGCAGGATGTGTTTGTAAAGGCATTCCGGAGTTTAAATACGTTCAAGGGAGAGAGTAGCTTTTCTACCTGGATATACAAAATAGCGTATCATACGGCCATATCGGAAACGAGAAAGAAAAAGCACGAATTTCTGGCCATAGACGAAGCGTTGATAGCCGATGTGTCGGAAGAGAAGTTGGCAGAAACATTCGGCACAAACGACGAAAACGAACAAATCAACCGGCTGGAGAAGGCGCTGGCGAAATTATCGCCCGACGAACAAGCCATTATCCTTTTCTTTTATACCGAAGAGAAAAGTGTGGAAGAAATAACCGCCATCACCGGACTTTCTTTGTCGAATGTTAAGACCCGATTGCATCGGATACGCAAAAAATTGTTTGTTTTGCTCAATGAAATAGAGGAACAAGAAAATGAATAAGAAAGAGAGAGAAAACGATTGGCTGAAACCTTTATTCAGCCGGCTGCCGGAAGAGGAGTTGCCTGCTTCATTCCGGGAAGATTTGATGAAACGCATTTGGCAAGAAACCGCGAAAACGAAGAAACGTAACGAACTGATGGGGTTGTTTTCGGTTATCTTGGCTTCTCTTGGTATCATCGCTTTAGCAGTTGGCGCCCTTTGGTACACAGGCGACATCCCCCGCATCACATGGAGAATGCCCGAACTTGTTACGTTGTCGTTCTATTCGTATATCGGCGTCTTGGTCTTACTGTTGCTGGGACTGGATCATTTGTTTCGCCAAGCTTACAAAAAAAGACATCCTACCAAAGAATAACAGAAGGGTTGCCGTGTTATTTCACAACAAATTTCATCACGGCGCCCTGATTCCTTACCACATAAACACCTCCGGCCAGGTTCTTCCGGATAAGGCAAGGGGTTGTTTCTTCCAGCGGCTGACGATGTATCAACTGCCCTTGCATGTTAAAGATGGACACTTCGCTTCCCCGGTCGCTTTCCTTCAATCCGTATATCCGGATAATACCGCCTTCATAGGAAGCAGAAGGTGTAGCCGATCGGTTTACGTTATCCGTACCCGTAGAGTTTGAAGTAAAATGGAGAACGAAGCGGTCGGGCTTATCCGAAGGAGAAGAGGCAAACGTATAAGAAGGCGTCCGTATCAGGTCGGTCAGCGTTCCTGTTTTCGTATCTTCCAACGTTACATAGCTCACGGATACCAAGCTGTTCAGGCGGTCGGCCTTCAACGTAACCTGTTGCGGCAAAAGGGACGGGACAAAATACATGGGTAGCTTTTCGGTAGAGGACGGAACGACGGAAACCGTCATATCCTTATCGTCCAACGAACGGGTGTATATCTGATTCACGCCACCGGAACGATTAAATATCTTTTCGGCATCGAAAGGGTCGCCGGATTGCAATGTGGCGCCGTTTCGGAATACGATACACAGGCGGTCGTAAGCGCCTGTTTCGTTATCGGTTGTTTCAAGCAGGAGTTCGTCGGTTATTTCATAGTTTGCACTACGCAGAAATGTAGCGGAGGCGTCGTGCCGGCGCTTACTTTTCGGAATGGTGAGGGTAGTAGGCGTCTCCGTACCGACAATAAACATTTGCATGGGAGCCACACTTTTGGAATTATGCGTACTGCCTTGCTCCTGGCTTATCAGATAAGAAGCCGAGAAGGTGAATTTGGAATCGGCATAGGAGCCTGTTCCCTGCGAAAGTACATAGAATCCTTTTTTGAGCGTATTGACCGCCACTCCCCATTCGGCAGCAGAAGTGGCTCCATTGATAATATCGCTCAGGTCGAGCGGCGCCATATACGGATTGCCCAGATAGTTGAAGCCTTTCTCCAGCGGAATTGTTACGTTGCTCACCACTAATTTTTCTCCGGTCACATAGCCCGGAGCAACTTGTTCGTTGAGGTATTGGGCAAAAGTCGGTTCGGCCATAACTCTGGAAAAGAAGAATTTTTCCTTTGCCCGTTTACTGAAGTCGGCATTGCTCCAGCGAGGGTCCAGTTCGTTCGTATAATAGGGGTCTCCATCGGGTACAATGCCCATGCCTACGATGTATCCCTGCCCGGGTTTCAGGAGGGTTCGCGGATTGGTAATCAGGCGTCCGTCATTACCGAACAATCCTTTGGCGGTAGGACGCGAAAGGAAATTGAAAAAGAAATAATCGGCATACAATTTCTCGAAAGGCGGCGTAAATCCGACCAATTTTTTACTCTGATAGTTATTGCCCAAAGCGAGATTCACCTGGATAGCATTCGGGTGAGTAATCACATCTTTCTCAACCAGCAGATGCGCATTGACGCTGTTGTTGGTTCCTGCTTCCGAGTCTAAGATAAGTCGTCCTCTGCGGATGTCTACAATCTTTGTTGTCGCCGCTATTCCGGGGTGCATCACAACGGTCGTGTCGGCAGTTGCCTTACTATTGATGCGAAGGGTATCGGGGAAATTGATATATCGCTCTTTCGAAGCCGTTCCCATGATTTGTTGCTTCGTTGTTCCGCAAAATTCAAATGTACCTTTGTTTTCGTTTGCATCGGTTGTAAATACATGGCCGGTTGTTACTTCATTAATAAAATCGCCGGTCAATGCAGTCGTTCCGGTTTGATACACCTTCGATGCTTCTCCTGCCCGGAAATCTCCTATGATGTACAGAGAGTCCCTGACATACAACTCGCCCTTATTGAAAAATGTTATTTTCTGCTGAGCTTGTATTCCTGCCGAGACAAGCAATAATATATACAAACAAAATCGATTCATAAATATCATATTCTTTATTAAATAGCTGCGCTATATTGTACTACATTAATTTCCAGATGTAACATCCCGGCAGTAAGTTTTATCTTGCCTTGCCGGGTTCCACCTGTCGTATTCGGTTCTACTTTCATATTCAGTTCAAGACGTGAAGCCGGGAAATCCATCGTTCCCTTCTTCATATCCACATCCATCAGATTCAACCATCCGGCCAATTCATTCCCTTCCCATGTTACCGACCAGCCGGAATACGTTGTATAGACTTTCAGCGAGTAAACGATTTCGTTGTTCGTCTTTCCATCCCACGAGCCGTCGGCCTTGAAGACAATATCGGTTGTACTTACACCGAGCTTGTATTGGTCGTTGAAAACCACGGAGCTTATTCCCAACTCATTAGTTTCTACCGTAGACGACAAGGATGGCGTTGGCACCGCTGCTGCGGCTGCTATTGTGGGGTATCCGTTCCCCGCAATTTTAAGGATATTGAGGCGATAGCGATAATTACGCAGGATAGGCAGTAATTCTCCGTCTTTATTGAGCATATCTACGCGGTAGAACTGGGCAGGGCGGTCTTCGCAGGCTATTTTCAGGATGATGATAGTCGGGGTGTTTGTGTCTTGTCCATCCTCCGCTATATAGATTTCCCGTTCCATTGCCGGACTTACGTTACCTGCATTCTGTACAAATTTATAACCGAACGCATGTGTATTGGGTTGGGCCTCCGAAGGCACATTCGCTGTTCCCACTATCTCCCCTTTCTCGTTGAATCCGGGCGCTACGGCTCCTTTGTTTTTCGTTTGCAAAAAATAAATGGAGTCGATTCTCACCTTATAGTCCGATATACTGTTTACAACATCGATACGGGTAATAGAGCGTGTCATTTTTATCTCTCCCACCGTAGTGTCGGACGAGCGTAAAATATCCGATTCTCCATACATGGGGAAGGGTTCTTTTTCTTCTCCAAAGGGCTTAGTCATATCAAAAACAAAGCGTTTCATCACTTCATCTTTTGTTACATGGCCGGCAACAGAGTCTGTCCGCAACCGGTCTTCCATTTCTCCGGTAAACAGGTTTCGGACATTGGCCAAAACAAGCAGGCGGGAATCCATAAACTCCAACCGGAACTGTACTTTTTTCGTATTGCCGTTATTCTGTGCAATAGTTGGGATACGGATATGTTTGTAATAATATTCGTTTCCTGATTCGTCTACCCGAAAGATCAGCACATCTACCGTACGTATCTCATTTTCGTCATTTTCGGAATAAGCATACGTTACGGGGAGATAGGTGCCGGGGATTTGCATCGTCAGCACCACGTTCTTATCCTTAACCACCGGTTCTACCGTCGGGTTTATCAGCCTTTCGTCGTCCACACAGGAGAAGAAAAGCGTCGCAAATAGTAATATGATGGTAAGTTTATTCATTTTAATTAAATACAACTTTGATTTGTTGACTCACTTTCAATGCGGTTCCATTCATCAGCCGAAGTCTGAAATACCCTTCACTGCCTTTGGGCGGAAGCGCGGCAGAGGCATTGTATTTCACTATTATCTGATTTCCTTGTATACTACAATCGAGCCAATCGACGGAAGGTTCGCTTAGTTTCCAGTTAGGACTTGGATAATTTGTACTAAACGAGATGGTTCCGGGTTGATTCTGCGATATTGCCACAATCGTGGGCGTTACCGTCAAGGTATAGGCGCTGTTGTCTATAATAACATTCTGATTCTGATTGTCCCATGTTAATAGTTCGGAAGTCAATTGCGTATTGATACTCTTCGATGCTTCTTTCGGAGTAGTATATCCTTTTCCTTTTACACCGGTAATCGACAGTTCGTAATGGTGATTCCGGATAAGCGGATGGTATACATCGCCTGCCCCAACCATGCCACCTTCTCCCTCGCCGGATGCAGGAGGAGCCTTGTCCCACCAATCGGAAGGCAATGTAGGGTCCGACGGGAAATTCTGTATTTCGGAAAAGTCCACGCGGTAATAATTCATATCGCCATTGTATGTTCCACCCAAGACCAGACAGGTTGCATCCACAAAATGCTGGGTGTTCTGTTCTTTCGTTTCATACAAATATATCTCGTGCGCGAAGGAGTTGTTGCTTACCGTATAATGAGCAGTGGCCGTCTGACCTCCGGGGTCTTGGATGCCCAGATTGTCGGGCAGGGAAGGCGCGATAAATCTGTTTTGTATAGCATCCCATATGGCTGGGTCGGGTGCGATTCGGCCGCGCGAAGGGCGGTTGTACACATAGATTTCCTGTAGCGTAAACGGGACGCCCGCATCCACCTTCACATCTACCCGGGCCAGGCTGCGATAGAGTTTTATTTCGGTTCCATCCATTTGTGCAACGGTTTTCTCGCCGTTACTTTCACCGCACATGGGGATATATCGATATTGAGCATCAGCGATATTCGTATTCCACAAGCCTGTATTTTCGCTTATAATGTTTGCCAGAAAATTATCCTTCAATTCACGGGCGTGCGAGCCTGAAGCGATATAAGCGGCAACTTCATTCCTGGCATTTGCTACGAGGACATAGCGATAGTAGTTGTTATTGTTTTCTACCGTAACCGTAAACTCTTTCTTCGTATAATCGCCGGACACGCTACGTATATCCGATTCTTTTACGGGGATATAATAGTCAAACTCCAGTTGAGTATATGATCTTTTAAAAGCCAGCAAATCTACTGTTTTAACGATGCTTTCCAAACTATCATTCAGCGCGCGTGTAGCCGGCCGGCTTGCGTCTCTGAAGTAAAGAGTTATCGTCTCTTTGGGAGGCGGCTCAGGTTTTACAAGTTCTTCTTCTTGAACGCATCCGGTATTCACTCCAAGAAAAAGGAGGATACAGAATAACATATAATACGAAATACGAGACATATCTAATTTTTTTTTGTTTTCAATCCAATATCTCCGGTTGCCTTATCAACTTCCAGCCATTGATATAAATAACAATGGAGGCAGAGGCCACTTGGCTCAATTCATATTTGATATCAAATTCGTGCGTCTTTTCGAAGTCGATGGATGCTCCCATCTCATTGACTGCCTGAATCAATTCTACTAAACGATCTGCCACCACAAGCTCCCTGGTTTGTTTGTTTACCAAACTCAGCAGGGGTTGTCTGTCGGCTGTCAGACGCAAAACGGTTAAAGAGGACTCCAAGTCCCCATTATGCTCCTTGTTTACTTTACAAGGCTGAGTATAGACAAAACTTTCGCAAGTTGCAAAATCATTGTCAAATTTATATATTCCGTTGTTATCCGCAATATTTATTTTATAATCATAGTTCGCGGTAAGAGTAGAATCCATACCGGAAACCGTTACATTAATCTTATATGTATTTTTCACCAGATTCAAACGAATAAACTGGTTGCTCATTTTCAGAATCTCAAGGGTGTTATTTCCTTTGTGCGTGGCAAAAAACAAGGGAGTAAGTTCTTCTTCTACTTCATTGTTCTTTATACATTCTAAAAAGATTCGAAGGTCATCGAATGTGGTTTGCCCCGGTATAAGAGCAGAGGATATGGCATAGTGATCCTTCAGATTTCCCCAGGCAACAAATCTGTAATACCCGGACTCGAGTCCTGTAACGGTCATAAAATATTCCGGACCCATCTGTGGCGCCTCATCCATGTATTCTTTTACAAACAAGCCGTTTTCGTCGAAAATGAACAAATTCATTCGTGTAATATCATCAGGGTTTATCCCCTTGCTTTTGGGTGAAGATAAAGATGGCTCATAGTCAAAGTAAATCCGTTTATCGGATATACAACCCGATAAATCCTCCTGGATACAGGATGGGAATGTAACCGATACCAGTAACAACAGAAAAACATAGACGTGATGTAATTGTTTCATTATCTTTTTTATTCAGTTTTAAAAAAATCCTTCTGCCGGATCATTGAGTTTAATATGCAGACAAAGGCAAGGCCTTACCTGCCTTTGTCTGCTTATGAGCTTATCGTTTAATGCTTATTATTCGTTACCCAAAATCGTCGGTTGTGCCACCAAATTCCATTTTTGAACCGTAATCGTCACTTCGAGGTCTGCTTTACCGTCCTTTTCGAATGTAGGATGATCCGTGCCGGGATAAGGATCGCCCAAACGGGAAATCTTCTCTATGGTTATTTTGTAATAATCGTTTCTGTATACGTTATTCTTCTCATTAGGATTCAGATATACATCGTAGAAACAAATACAATTTACATACGTCAGATACCCATTGCCGGTGTCTGCTTTATATTGATCCGCTTCCGTTTTGTCCGTAAAGTAATAGAAGGTACCTCCATCGTTAAAGACGTAGAGAAACGCATAATCATTTTTATTGGTAGTGTTCTCTGTCGCCTTAACCGTAGAGCCGGAATACGAATGAGTATATTTCGGAGTGAACTTCGCCTCTACGGTGGCGTATGTCAATTCTCCTTCCAATCTCTTTTCATTCGTGTTTTCAAGTACATAACGCGGAACATATTTTGTCATATCACCATTTTTCACATCATCATCCTTGGCTACCGCTTTGAAATTGTCAAAGGCAGTCCCAGGCCAAGTTAAATCGTTTTTAAAATCATGCGACCAGTCATTGATAAAATCAGCCTGATAGGTTATTGCATTTCCGGAAACAATAGCGCTGTAATTAGGGTCTTGATACTTACCGCCCACTTTTTTGGGGTAGGGGAAGAATTTCGTATTGATTTGCCCCATGGCAAAGGTAAGGTCTTTATCCACTGTTACACCATCGGCTGTTCTTTCACCGTTTGCGTTAGCCTCAAAAGCTGCAGAAGTTTGAAGCGTTACCTTGGCAACGAAACGTTTTACGGATACTTCCAGTTTGTTTGGTTGCCCTTGTTTGATTGTCAATGAAGGAGTTTGTTCTCCGTCACTAAACATCGGGAATCCATTGGATGTAGATATAGGATAGAGATCCGCCAGTTTGCCCAACTCATCCAACTCATAAACGGCAGCCACTCCATTCTCTTTAATAAAGTTTTTAAGATCATTGGGTAAATTCACCCCTACATAAACATTCTTAGCGCCGATAGGAGCTTGGAGGAAAGTGGCCGTGAATTTATTCTCTTGACCACTTACTTCTTTGAAAGGATTAGTTCCCTCACCCGCCTTAAATGTAGTATCCGCTTCGACCTTCGTGCCCTGGCCAAAAACAAACAGGGTGATTGTTTTGATTTCCGTTTCGGAATCTACGGCATTAGCATCTACAACAGCTCTGGTGGCAGGCTCGTTGTTGTTGATAACTATCGTCAGGTTAGCGTGTTCAATCGTAGACTGAACATCGGGCACAATTTCCTCGGAGGAACATGCAGTCATACCGGCTGCCATGGCAGCGATTGCGACAAAAAATTTAAATGTCTGTTTCATCTTATTCATTTTTTTAATACAACAATTAGAATTAGTTCTCTTTTCAATTTCTCTTTTATATGGATTTATATTAATTAATTAACCAGCAATTTATCTGCTTCTTCTTTTTTCTTCAATTCGCTCAGGTTTTTCCGTGCAACCTCCAACTGGTCTTCGGCAGCACGCCGGAACAAATTTTCGGCTCTTGCATAGTTTTTCTGCATCATGCACAATACGCCTAAATTATTATAATAGGCCGGCGTATTTTTCTTTGCCTTTTGTAGATAACGCTCTGCTTTTGCCAAATCTTTTGCCAACAAAGCGGATGCGGCTGCATTCAGGTTGGCCACCGGATCGTTGGGGAATATGCGCACAGCCGTTTCAAACACAGATATAAATTCCTTACTTCCCTCGGGATAGGTACTTGCCAGTAGAAACATCTCATTCAGGCTAAGCTGCTGCGGATGTAGTTTAATAATCTGTTTGGCCTCTTCTACATTGAATCCCCGGACGGTATATTCTATCCGGCTCACCACGCGACGCAGCCTGGGATAAAACTCGTGCAACATCCGTTGGTATACGGCGCCTCCCGCCAAAGCCTTGAGGCGTTCTTTGCGTGCTTCGCCAAAGGAAGTCCGGATAATAGACAAAATAGCTCCTTTCGGCTCGATATAAGAATTTTGCACCATCCTAACCAGTTCCTCCCAGTCTTCCCCGCCGTTGCCTACGCGATATAAATAGGGTGGGATACTGCTCCGCATGGAGAGATAGTTTCTCAACGCTTCCGCCCGACTGCGGGAAAGTTGGTTGTTCTGATGCACATTACCTTCGGGAGACGCAAAACCGGTAATGGTTATTCCCGTCACCCGAAGGTTGGCATCACTACGCAATTCTTTCAAGATGGATTCTATTTTCGCTAATTCACGCGGATTATTACCAAAAAACGGATTAATTTCTACTTGGGCTACTTCAAAGTCTAAAAATACGTTGTTCGCTTCGCTTCGCGCTTTTACGGCTTCTGCCTCCGGACGCAGATAAGCTACGCCGGACAATGCCCGATAAGGATGCGCTCCATCCATAATAATTCTGTCGGCCACTTTTTCGGATGTAATTTGCGGTTCAAAACCGGCACAACCGCACAGATTGGCAACGATATTCATGTGTGCTTCGCGCATCCATTTTTCAAAACCAACAGTTTGGTTGTAGCGATACACCTTCCGGTTGTTATGATTCAATCCTATTACTTGGCAATATTTATCTTTCGCCCAACGAGCTTGTTTTTTATTAAGTTCCCCGTTTCTCAAAAAAATCTTCTGCCGCTGACGACCATTGATCAGCAAAGGCGGCATCTTCATTTCTTCTCCTTTGGGGCCTGCCAGTACGGGAGTCAGCGACAAGGAACGCTCCGTTCCGATGGTCAGCATACTCAAGTCCAGTTCCATAACTAATTGCACCGAATCGTCCACTTGTTTGAGCTGCTGTATCTTTACGGGAATCTGCTCTTCAAAAATACGTTGGGCCGCGAGTGGAATCATCCATATCCCCGACAAAAGCCCTATCATTATTTTTGTTATCATTCTTCTCATTTTCCAGCTCATTTTATTAAATAAATAAGACTTATACCCGCTTTGGTAGGGCCGAAATAGTTTCGCGCCAAGTCGGCAATCTTGGTTGCACATTTTTCGCAAGGATACTGTGCATGAGAAAGGTATGCATAGCCCAATCCCAATGTAGCTTCCAAGCTCCAATGTGGATTCAGCACCCAATGGTACCCGTACGAGATACCCCCTCCGTAGATATTTCCCTCATATCGGAAGTCCTTCAGTCCGAGTTGGGATATGCCACCTATATTATAAGCGCCTATGTGCGCATGCAATCCCCAAAAATGACCACTGAATTTTTCGCACATCCAGTAACGTATTTCCGGCTGAATCAGCCAATGTTTCAATTTCTTTGTATCGCCAAAAGTCCATGGATTGTAATTCACCGGCAAGTCAATGGTCCATTGAGGCGCCATACTTATTTCCAAACCCAGATTTATCGTAGTGGATATATCATACAATATGTTCGACTTCACTCCTATTTGTTGTGCGGAAACATTCGGGAAACACATTACAGTCATCAGAATCACCGGAACATAGAACCTCTTACTTATTTCATGCATCAGGAGAGAAAAAACTTCATTCATCTTTTGATTTATCATTTTCATTTTTTTGCAATAAACGCCTTTTTTTAAAAGCTCTCTTATTTTTTTTGCAAATGTACGGTCTTACATCTGTACAATTGTATTCAATTTTCGCAAATCTATATCCAATTTTCCTACATTCGTATTTTTTTTTCATTTTCAACTCTAATTAGCATAGTATTCTGCATTTTCTGAAATAATTTATCAAGATAGTGTATGGCCGGTTTTATTTATTTCCGATCATAATAATTGAAATTGAGAAAAATACACTCTTCTTTTACATTTTAAGATATTCTACCACAAAAGTAATCACATTATTCCATATATTACAAATTTATGTGTCAAATATGTATAATTCCCCCATTATCCACACGACAGATAATGGGGTTTTTACGAAGCCGGAACAATCTTTGACGAATTATAAATTCAGCAAATTAATGTACAATTTGATAATAGAAGAGGGGATTTACAATCAAATAGGCAATGTATTTTAAAGTTAATACGGACAAATTGGTTTTTATGTTGATGTATTTTCTGTCTTTTGGTAATTTCATTGTTTGCTTTTGGAGAAATCATTGCAATCATGTTCGGAGATCATTACAATGACTGCAAACTTTCATTACAATGATTTTAAAAATGATTGTAATGACTCCCGGAAGACATAACAATGAATTCTCAACAACTATATACATTCCTGAAATTTTCGCTAAAAACGAAATTTTTTATGGTTAGAAATGAAAGAAAAGAGGGAAAAGTCATTTTGTCGAAATAACAGATAAATGGAAAATATGCAACAAAAAGAAAATTAATTCCACGAACCAACTTCCATTCGTTGTTGCTGATTGTAAAAATAGAACATAATGTATTTCCCAAACCTCGAAATTACGGCATTTTTCAGAGCTTTCGGAAGTTTGGACGACAAAAAAACAATTCTCAGCGTGGCAAAATCTGACAATTTGCTACTTTTGACAATTTGCTATATAGGCGGTGGAGGCATAGTTATGAGAAAAATCCTATACACTCCCGGTTATTACAACTCTGCCGCCAGCCGACATTTTCACTTTCAGCGGGATAGCTCTCCATATCCAAACCGCAGCTTGCATAGCTTGTCCTATCTGCATTATTTCCGGATTCAATTTCAAGCTGAGTTTACACCTAATATCTTCTTTGCCTAATTTTTTGATTCTGTATTTCCGATATTCCTTTAACTGGGCAATTTAAGGATTCCTCGCCCTTATTAATGGATGCCTACATAGCAAAACATAACACCCGCCCTCAAATATATCACTTCCCATTGTACATGCGGATATATCTGTGCAGGATGCGGGTGTAATCCGGAAAACGGAATATGAAACACACGTGGACAAAATCAGTGAAATATGAGTGCACGCATAAGCCCGGATGATTTGCAAGTAAAACTTGCTTGCAATATACGTTTAATTTATAAATTTGCATCGTTATGAAAACAAAATTTGATTTGAACGCTTATGGCGTAAAGGAAATGAATTCGACGGAAATGAAAGAATTGAATGGAGGATGTTGGTGCCCTGAGATAAAACTTCTCATAGGTACTTTGTATCCTTGCGCGTCTGACAAATGGGTATGGTTTTGGGAAGTAATGTAATGTTTAACAAAGGATGCCGTCAAACGTTGAAACGGCATCCTTTGCATGTGGAAATCCGAATGGCATGGATTATCGCTGTTTTTCTGTTCCACATCAACACGGTTTGCGGACAAAAACAGGTGCAGGGCGTGACGGTAGATGCCGATAATAAGCCTGTAAAATATGTGGATATCGGATTTGAAGGAAAAGGATTGGGTACGGTAAGCGACGCCAATGGAGTGTTTTTGCTGGATGTTCCGGATTCCTTAAAGGATGAGCCGCTCACATTTAGTCATGTCAGTTATAATACAAAGCAGCTTTTGATTCGCGACATCAGTCAGAATCAAACCATCGTATTGGAAGAAAAAGTGTTTGAACTGCCGGAGGTGTCTGTTAATCCGCAGAAGATATCTTTCAAACGATTGAAAAAAGGAGTGAGGATGTTTGGGGATATGGGAATTACAGGCTTAGGTGGTTCTGTGGGAGTCGTATTGAATATTAAGAAAGAATCTTTGTTGAAATACGT
>JAISZY010000157.1 GCA_031284375.1 Tannerellaceae bacterium
CTGGTACGCGCCTATGGATTGGAAAAAGCCTTGGATACGCCGGCGCATATCTATTTCAAGAACGAAAGCATCAGCCCCGTAGGTTCGCACAAACTTAATTCCGCCCTGGCGCAAGCCTATTTCTGCAAAAAAGAAGGCGTAACCAATGTGACCACCGAAACGGGAGCCGGTCAATGGGGAGCGGCCATGTCGTATGCCACCAAAGCCTTCGGACTCGAATTGGCAGTCTATATGGTAAAAATAAGTTATCATCAGAAACCTTATCGCCGCTCCATTATGCAAACATTCGGCGCACAAGTTGTGGCTTCGCCCAGTATGAGTACGAAAGCCGGACGCAAGATATTGACCGATTTTCCCAATTATCAAGGAAGTTTGGGTACCGCTATATCCGAAGCCGTAGAACTGGCTATCCAAACGCCCAATTGCAAATATACGCTGGGCAGTGTGCTTAACCATGTGATGCTCCACCAGACTGTGATAGGTTTGGAAGCAGAAAAACAAATGGAGATGGCCGGAGAATATCCCGAAATCGTGATTGGCTGTTTTGGTGGAGGCTCCAACTTTTCGGGGATATCTTTTCCCTTCCTCCGTCATGCGCTAACGGGTAACAAAAACATCCGAATCATTGCTGCCGAACCGGAATCGTGCCCGAAGCTAACACGCGGACAATTTCAATACGATTTTGGCGACGAAGCCGGATACACCCCTCTGATTCCCATGTTCACCTTAGGGCATACTTTTGCGCCGGCGCATATTCACGCCGGAGGACTACGCTACCACGGCGCCGGAGCTATTGTTAGTCAATTACGCAAGGACGGACTGATGGAAGCCGTTGATATCCCTCAACTGGAAACCTTCGATGCCGCTACTTTATTTGCCCGTTCGGAAGGGATTATACCCGCTCCCGAATCATCCCACGCCATTGCGGCCGCCATCCGGGAAGCCGAACAGGCCAAACAGGAGGGTAAACAACGCACCATTCTGTTTAACCTTTCCGGCCACGGACTTATCGACATGGCAGCCTACGACCAATACTTTGCCGGAGACTTGAGTAACTACGAACTGGCCGACGAAGACGTAAAAAAGAATCTGGAAGGACTGGAACAAATCATTTAAGAACGTGATTCTCCGCTTTTTCCAAGGCTTCGTTAATATTGCCGCAAATATTTTCGGAGCCTATTTTTTGATCGAAACCGGCCTTGGTCAATACGCCGCGCACCTTAGGATTAACGCCCGAAAGGATGAGGCGGATATTTTCCGCCTGCGAAAGCCGGAATAAGCTCTCCAAGTTATGCAGTCCGGTAGAATCCATAAACGGAACTTTACGCATCCGGATGATACGTACCTTGGGCTTATCTCCGAGCGATTGCATCACTCCGTCGAACTTATTGGCAATACCGAAAAAGAACGGACCGTCTATCTCGTACACTTCCACGCCGGCGGGAATGATAAGCTTTTCTTCTTGATGCAACAACTCACTTTCGTTGGAGAGGTCGAGAACATCTCGCGTCACCGAGACGCTTGTCGTTTCCATCATACGTCTCATGAAAAGGAACATAGCGATAAGTAGACCAATCTCGATCGCAATTGTAAGGTCGAAGATAACCGTTAGGAAAAACGTTACCAATAAGACAGACACATCACTCTTGGGATTTTTCAGAAGCGAGCGAAACGTACGCCATTCACTCATATTATACGATACGATAATGAGCACTCCTGCCAGACAGGCCATCGGTATATGCCGGGTGAGTGGTCCTAAAAACAAAAGTATCAGCAGTAAGACAACAGCGTGAATAAGTCCTGCCACAGGCGTACGTCCACCGTTATTGATATTGGTCATGGTACGGGCTATGGCGCCGGTAACGGGAATACCTCCAAAGATAGGCACCACAATATTGGCCACACCCTGAGCAATTAGTTCCGTATTGGAATGATGTTTATCGCCCGTTACGCCGTCCGCCACCGTGGCCGACAAAAGCGACTCGATAGCCCCCAGCATCGCAATGGTAAAAGCCGACGGGAGCAAGCGGTTGATCGTTTCCATATTAAACGAAATAGGTTCCGGCTGAGGCAATGAGGCATTGATAAAGAAAAGGTCTCCTATCGTCTGCACCGAATCGATACCAAAGTAACGACGCATCAGGTAAACAACAAGCGTCATTACGACAATAGCGACAAGCGAACCGGGAATCTTCTTCAACACCTTTGGCGTATAAACAATTATAATGATACTGAACAAGCCTACGAGCAAGGGCCAGAGATTGAGCGTATGCAAATTGTTGAAGTATACAATCCATTTCGAGATAAAATCGGCCGGCATCTTCCCTACGCTTAGTCCGAAGAGATCTTTCATCTGTGTAGTAAAGATAGTAAGCGCAATACCGCTGGTAAATCCTACCACGATAGGATAAGGAATAAACCGGATAATCGTGCCCAACCTCAGCGCACCCATCACCACCAGCATAATCCCCGCCAGCGCCGTAGCAATAGCAAGCCCTTCCACTCCGAAGTTCTGAATAATCCCATAAACAATCACAATAAAAGCGCCCGTAGGCCCGCCAATCTGTACATTGCTCCCGCCAAGGAACGAAACAATAAAACCGCCAATAAATGCCGTAATCAAGCCTTTCTCCGGACTTACGCCCGAAGCAATACCAAAAGCTATGGCCAACGGGAGCGCCACAATCCCGACAATAATCCCCGCCAGCAAATCGCCGATAAACCGTTCTTTTGAATAATCCTTAAGCGAAGTAAACAGTTTAGGCCGAAAATCAATCTTATTCTTTATCCACATAATTTGTTGTTTAAATTAATGCAAAGATATATCTTTGCAGCCACAACCACGGGGCTGACCGGTTTAGACAGCGGGTAGAAGTGGTTTGTAAGCATGTAGTGCGTGGTTGGCTTGCACTTTAATATCAGACAACGAACAATTAGCTGGCGAAAACAATTACGCTTACGCTGCTTAATATCGAATAATAGTAGATACATTGCTTAATCCCCGCAATAGTTGCAGGGACGTAACGTCACTCGGATGCTGTCGCTCCGAAGCGGTCCGATCAAGTGGCGCAGGAATATCGGAGATAGTTTAAAGGAGTCCTCAGACTTTAAGCGAACTTCATGAGGATAAGGTTTGGGTTGGTAGCTTCGGTCTTACCCTTTCCCTACAATTAAAGCGAAGATAAACATGTAGAAAGCAAATTAGTTCCTCGTTTGGACGAGAGTTCGAATCTCTCCAGCTCCACATTAGGCGAAACAAATTAAACGGAAAATCCCTGATATCTTTACGGTATCAGGGATTTTGTGATTTGCCTGGGATTCGAACCCAGGACCCCATCCTTAAAAGGGATGTGCTCTACCGGCTGAGCTAGCAAATCTCCGGTGCATTGCTTTTGGAATGCGGATGCAAAGGTAAGATATATTTTTATGTATGCAATACCTTCATAACAAAAAATTGGTTTAGATAACTTGCCGGTATAATGAATACCTCATGCCAAAACCTCCGGCCGATGTGGACAGGATGAAAGGACCGAAACAGTTTCCGAGTCATGAATCCATCCGATAACTCATCCGGACGTCAGGAAGGAAGAAAATCAAAGTATGGACTGCATTTTGAAGACAAACTCCATCCAAACCCAATAGCGGAGGGTTTTTCCGGCCGTCATCGAAAGAGCTACTATCCAGACGTTGGCTCGAAGGAAGCCTAAGGCTACGGCTATGAAATCGCCAATGCCGGGCAGGAATACGAAGAAAGCGGTCCAGGAGCCTCTGCCGCGTATCCATTCTTGTATCCGGTAGAGTTTTTGGGGGTTTAGCTTCAAATATTTTTCTATCCATTCCGTTTTGCCCAACATGCCAATCCAATAGCATGTCATCCCGCCAAGGGAATTGCCTAAGGAAGCGGCTATCAGACAGGGGGCATAGGAGGCGCCGGTCCATAAAACGCCGGTAAGCGCTACTTCGCTGCTGAACGGCAAAATGGTTGCCGCCAGAAAAGAAGCTATAAAGACTCCTATATAACCGTATTCGACAAAAATGTCCATGACGAGCGTAAAAATGAAAGGAAAATAAAAAGGAGAATGAGTACGTAGTAGAGCCGGATTTTTTTCTTTCCTTTTTTCACCGTAAAAAAGTGCGATATCAAAATGGATACCGGCATGCAGATGATGCCGAGAAATTCGTTGGACGATTGCCGGTACAAAAGGAAAAGGGCGAATGATGCCGCGGAAAAGATTATCAGGAAAGACAGAAACCGACGTGTTCGCAAACTGTCTTCGTACTCATGCAGAAGAATATGGACAATCGATATTATCGTAAGCATGGCTATGAAGAGAATCGGCAACCAGTCTACCAAGAGCGAACGGGTAAGGAGGTCGGGCAGACCGGTTTTCAGCAGCGAGGCAAAGGGGATGCCGAACGATGTATAATCGCGCTGCCAAACACACCATCCCAACAGGAACCAGTAAATGACGCCCGTACCAACCAGCGAGGCCAGAAAGGTACGCAGCGTGAGAATCTTAAAGTTGTGCATCCCCAGCCAGAAGATGGGAAGAAACCAAAGGATATGTATCCACAGCAAACTGCCGATGCCGATGAAGAAAGCGGCATTAAAAACTTTTTGTATCGCCGCCGCCGGGTCGTGGTACGAAGTGAGTAACTGATAGAAGGCCAGGATAAGACAGAATATGCCCAACGAGGTGGACTTCAGGGGAAAAAAGTCCAGGTTGGTACTGATGAGCAGGATGTACAGGAAAAAAGGCATGAGGGTTTTTTCCCGGATAATCATCAGTATATAGTTAGCTCGGTAGATAAGAAAAGCGCCTCCCACGGTGAGGAATAATCCCACGAGGTAGGTAATCGTTTTGTTCGGCAAGATTCGGCAAACCGTATTCCACAGCGGGGTGGCTCCTTCTTCGCTGTACAGCGGGTAGCCTGTGGATGCCATGTAGCCTGCTATCCAGAAAAAAAGGGAAACACCCAGCAAAAGAATATAATTGAGGGGGGTATCTATCGTGTACTGCCTGTCGTAGCTGAATGTTTTACTTTTCATCGCTACAGATCGAAGCCGATATCGGTTCGGAAGTACATGTGGTGGAAATGAAGTGTAGAAATTACCTTGTAAGATTGCTCTAAGGCTTCTTCCTTGTCTCGGCCGTATGAACTGACGGCTAATACGCGCCCGCCGCTTGTAAGGATGGCGGCTTCCGGCCCGCAGGAAGTGCCGGCGTGAAAGATGACGGTTTGGGGCGAGGTGTCGTTTGCGAGACCGGTAATGCGCTTCCCTTTCTCGTAGGCCTGCGGATAGCCTCCGCTCACGAGCATAACGGTTACGGCCGTGCGCGGGTCTTCCGTGAGGGTGAGTTCGTTCAAACGTCCGGTTGCGACTCCTTCCAGCAAATCGACCAAATCATTTTGGAGGCGGAGCATAACGACTTCCGTTTCCGGGTCTCCCATCCTGCAATTGTATTCAATCACGAAAGGTTCTCCCGCTACGTTGATAAGTCCCAAGAAGATAAATCCTTTGTAGTCGATGCCTTCGGTTTTCAGCCCTTCTATGGTGGGACGGATGATGCGTGTTTCTACCTTTTCCATAAAGGCTTTGCCGGCAAAGGGTACCGGCGAAACGGCTCCCATGCCTCCGGTATTGAGTCCGGTGTCGCCTTTGCCCACACGTTTGTAATCTTTGGCTACGGGCAGGATTTTGTAGTTGTTTCCGTCGGTAAGCACGAAAACGGAGCATTCTATCCCGCTCAGAAATTCTTCGATGACAACGGTTTTTCCGGCTTCGCCAAATTTCCCGGCCAACATATCGGCGAGTTCCTTTTTGGCCTCATCCAACCTGTCGATTATCAGCACGCCTTTTCCTGCGGCCAATCCGTCGGCCTTTAATACATACGGAGCCGTCAGGGTGTCGAGGAATCGGAAGCCTTCCGTCATATTTTCCGCCGTAATACTTTGATAGCGGGCGGTGGGTATCTGATGGCGTTTCATAAACGCTTTCGCAAAGTCTTTGCTGCCTTCCAGGCGGGCGCCTTGCCGACTGGGACCGATAAGGGGGATGTGCTGCAAGAGGGGGTCGTTTTTAAAGAAGTCGTAAATACCCTTCACCAAGGGGTCTTCCGGCCCTACCACTACCAGGTGGATATGGTTTGTCAGGGCGAAGGATTTCAGCGAGTCGAAGTCGGAAATATTCAAGTTCACATTGGTTCCTTCCGCGGCTGTCCCCGCATTACCGGGCGCGATGAACAGTTTGTTTACTTTTTTGCTTTGTTTTAATTTCCAGGCCAAGGCATGTTCCCGTCCTCCGGAGCCTAAGAGCAATATGTTCATGAATAAAATGTTTTATTGATTATCAATCCGTTTCTTTTTGAATGGTTTTTTAGGCAATCGCCGGTCGGAGTAGGCGCCATCCTCTGCGTCATTGTACCGGTCGGCTCTGTTTTTCCCCGGTTCGATGATGGGTCGCTTTCTTTTGCGTTGTTGCGCTTCGCCCTCAGGCGTAGCATGAAGCGCCTTCTTGTACTCTTTGTTGGTACCTTCAAACATTTCGTAGCAGCGGTATTCGCATTCCAAAGAACCGTTCATTAGTTTTACTTTCTCGCTGGGTCGGAGGGATATTTTTTCAAAACTTTCTTCCTTATGACTGATAAGCCACACTTTGTATCCGGCAAACACGTGCTTCATCCGTTCTCCTATCATGGAGTAAAGTTCCGACAGATTGTGCGAAGAAATACGTTCTCCGTAAGGAGGATTTGTGACCATAATACCCGGCTGAGGCGCTTCGTTGTACTGCTGAAAAGGCAAGACCTTGAGGTCTACATACTTTATCAGGCCGGCATTGCGGATGTTCTTTTCCGCCATTCCGATGGCAAGCGGCGAGATATCGCTTCCGTAGCATTTGAAGGTAAAAGCGCGTTCCCCGCTCTCGTCGTTGTAGATACGGTTGAAAAGTTCACGGTCGAAGTCCACCCATTTTTCAAAAGCAAATTCTTTCCGATAAATACCGGAAGGGATATTGAGCGCTATCATAGCCGCTTCAATCAGCAAGGTACCCGAACCGCACATCGGATCGACAAAATGCGATTCTCCCCGCCACCCTGTTTTCAATATCATGCCGGCTGCCAAAACTTCATTCAGCGGAGCTTCTGTTTGTTCTATACGATAGCCTCGTTTATGAAGACTTTCGCCGGAACTGTCGATAGATAGCGTACAATCATTGTGTGAAATATGAACATGGATATACAACTCCGGATTATTTACCCGCACGGAAGGGCGTTTTCCGTATTTCTCCATAAAGTAATCTACGATGGCGTCTTTGGTTTTGTAGGCAACAAACTTGGAATGATTGAAATCCTCCGAATAAATGACCGAGTCGATAGCAAAAGTCTTGTCCAAAGAAATATAGTCTTCCCATTTCACTTCTTTTGCTTTTAGGTACACCGTCTCGGCGTCTTTGGCTTTAAAATGGCTTATCGGTTTAAGTATACGTAAGGCCGTGCGACAACAGAGATTCGTTTTGTAGAGCATCTCCATATCTCCCGTAAAAGAAACCATCCGCCGGCCTGTTTGTATATCGTTCGCCCCCAGAGCAAGTAATTCTTCGGCCAATATATCTTCCAAGCCATAGAGCGTTTTGGCCACCATTTCAAAAACCGGGTTCTGTGCATACATGGGAATCACCAAATCATCATAAGTTTAAACGTCATAGTAGAAGGGAGTATATTGGTTGCGAAATCGCTGTAGCCAACATAAAAAGCGACCGAGCCGGGCATATAGTCGAACGAGATGGATTCCGTCCAATAACTCGACTTCTCGCCGACAGGCCAGGTGTCGGGCAACGGGCGCAAGACCTCGTCCGCTGTTCCGGGATCGATGACCTGATACCCTATCACAATCCCTTCCGTGTAAATAAAGTCGGTCAGCGCCGGTTCGTCAAAAACAAACTGATAATACGAATTTGTGCCGCCTTTCACTCCTTGCAACTGCCAATCATCCTCTTTCACTGTGTAATAAATAGCTTTCCATTGAGTTTCTACTCCCGTTTCCTTCGGCCCTTCGCAAGACAAAAAACCGGCAACAGCCAGTAGGATAAATAATATTTTTTTCATTTGAACAAATTTAGAGATTTACGTATGTATATTCCTATAAAGCGCAAAAATACACATTCTTAGATAATAATAGCTTTCGGCGGGTCATAACTTTTATTACAATTTGTTTTTAGGGGTTCTCGCGGCTCTTTCAGAAGCGTTCTTATCCGGAGGGACATCGTAAGTGTGGTCAATATTCGGTGAGTCTGTTTTGGAAGGTAATCAACTTTTCATCTTTGGGGAATTGGGTAACCTGCATTTCGTACGGTTCGACAAGGGAACAAGAGGATGTGCCGGTTTTGACACACCCCCCCCTTAATAAAACTTCTTAGGAAGAAAACTTCATTTCCCTTTTTGGATCACTCGAAGTTCTCCATCTCCTCTCGCACATGCCTCTATTCCTATCAGCAATTTCCGTTCGGACCCCACATTTTCGCTCAGTTGAATATGGAGATCTGCACCTTTTCTTTCGATTGAGAACCCCTCTCCAACAAACGGATTTACAAATACATTCCATGAAGATCCCTTCCCATCGGTTTCAATTACAAAAGTATTTGCAAACTCTGAAAACTCTCCGTTCGCCGTGATCTGAACACTTCGCACACCCCAAAGATGATCCGAATTCGGATCGTTTTCAAAATCCAATATCTGAATGACATCAGAACCGGCTGTCGATTCAAAAGTTAAATCATTTTTATCAAAATGAAGATTGGGCCCTCCTCCAGTTAGATCATTATCTTGACTGCAACTTAGAAAGGAAACAATTCCTCCCAAAGTAATTACTACAACCGCAAAAAAATGTTTCGTTTTCATATTTAGTGCATATTAATATATAATTGAACATTGTCCGTTCTCAAACCCGTGGTTTCGTCAATGTTGAAATTTACATGTGTATATTCCTATAAAGCGCAAAAATACACATTCTTAGACAATAATAGCTTTCGGCGGGGCATAACTTTTATTACAATTTGTTTTTGGAACATCCCGGTTATTAATAACAAACAGAAACATTCATTACATTTGTGCATGAGAAAATTCAAACAACGTATAGACCTCGGATTTTGGAAGCAAAATATTCCAAGTAAGTTGTGGTATATAACTGTATTCCTTCTCTTAGAAACAGTTGTATATGCAAACAACACATACGAACACTTTTTTCTCCCTGTAGATTCTGCTATTCTTCATGCGGAAGAATATGAAACTATATTGGAATTGCAGATAAGGGATTTAAAAACGGAACTCGACAAAGTAAATGATCTTAGAGATATATACTTGATAAACAAACTACTGTTCTCAAAATATGCCAGCTATATACGCGATTCGGCTTTGGCATATTTAGATAGAAATGAAGCCATTGCCGTTAAAGAAAACAAAACCGAATGGATTCATGAAATTTATCTGGATCGATGTAATATTTATATACAAACAGGTATGCTAAGTGCGGCTGTATCTGTATTTGATGAAATTAATGCTGATGAATTACATAATTCAAATAAAGCAAAGTATTATTCATTAAAAGTGTATTTATTATTGCAGGAGGGTATATCCGATTCTCAAAAAATATCCGAATATGGTATTGAATTGATGAAATATGCAACAATTGACGACGAATCCTATATCTGGGGGATACTCTGGTCGTATCAGGGTGATGATAAAAACGAAAAGCTTATTGATCTTCTCAAGAAAGAATATGAGAAAAATAGTTTATCCAATAATATAAGGGCAGGAAATAATGCTTTGGTATTGTCTATGATATATGCTCAACTGAATAACGAAGAGGAACATATAAGGTATCTCTGTTTGGCGGGTTTGTCTGATGTCCGATTTGTAAACAGGGTTCCTTCCGCTTTGTTGGATTTAATTTCATACCTTTCTTCCATTGGAGACGCCAACCGGGCTTATCTTTACCTTGACTATGTGCTTCGGGGCCAATCATATTTCCCCACCCGTTCCAGCGGCGCTCAAATGGCGCAATATATGAAAAGAATATTTGAAGATACACAGGAAAAAAGCAAACAGGAAAGACAGAAAAACTCTTTTTATCTGCTTTGGCTGTCTATCGTTATACTTCTCCTAATAATACTATGCTTTATCTTGTCGGTTTTTATCCGCAAAACGAATATGCAAAAAAAGAACATTATCGAAATAAATAACCGGTTGAATGAGAATCTGTCTGTTTTATCTCAAACGAAAGAAGACCTCATGTATTCGAACGAAAAGATGAGGAAATTATCAGACCAGTTATTGGAAGTAAACAAAAAACTGAAAGAAGCGAATTTTATCAAAGAAGAATACATCGGCTACATCTTTTCGGCTTGTTCCAATTACATAAATAAGATGAATGAGTTCCGTCAGCTTATCAACCGGAAATTAAAAGTGGGGCAGATAGACGATGCTGTTCGCCTAACACAATCCACTCACTCTTTCCTGCACAACGAAGTGAAAGAATTGAACCGGACTTTCGATTCAACTTTCCTTTCTATTTATCCGGACTTTGTTGAAGACTTCAATTCCCTGCTGCGTAAAGGAGAAGGCTTTATCATACATGGGGATGAAGATTTGAATACCGAACTCCGCATTTATGCTTTAGTCTGGTTGGGGGTAGACAGCAGTAGCAAAATAGCCAATCTCCTCCATATTTCCCCGCAAACAGTTTATAATGCCCGTATGAAAATAAGGAACAAGGCACAAGCGGACAGTCATAAATTCCCGGAACAGGTTCGTTCTTTAGGACGAGAAAAGCTTGGGGTTTTAAGAGAATATCCGGAAAATGCATAGTTACTACCCACTTCTATCCCTTGAGTAGAGAACCTCCAAATAAAACATTGTGCTTTCCGGCCCCAGAGCCGAGACGCTCAGCCCCGCACAACAGTAAGTGCCCGTATGTCCGCGTTGTAAACCGCGCTTACTATTTTGCCCGAAAAGACAACGGAAAATCAAGATCTTACAAAAATAATTGTTTACTCTTCATCCTTTAAAACTTTTACCGAAAGATGGCTTGGGCGGAATTGTTTATCAAATTTGACGGACATAATTTAAATCGCAGCATTATGAAAAACAAAAATCGTCACATACGGCTATTGCCGCTGATCTTGTTAATATTTTGTCATTTTAGTATTCATGCACAACTGCTCGTCTCCGGAAAAGTTGTGGGTGAAAACGAAGAAGCCATAATCGGAGCAAGTGTATTTGAACAAAACACCAACAATGGAACCATAACAGATATCAACGGAAATTTCTCGCTGAATGTTAAAGCCGGTTCAACTATTGTTGTTTCTTACATCGGATATGTTACGCAAACCAAAACGGCAGCCCCTTCCCTCGGATTCATTCTCGTGGAAGATACAAAAGCGCTGGACGAAATTGTTGTAGTCGGTTACGGCATTCAGAAGAGGAGCAATGTAACCGGAGCAATCTCCAAGGTAGATAAAAAAGACTTGGAAAACCGAACCGTATTGTCGGCCGAGCAGACCTTGGCCGGTAAGACCAGTGGTATCCAATTGGTATCTACAAGCGGGGCGCCGGGTTCAACATCTGCCATTCGCATCCGGGGGTATTCTTCCCGGCGATGTATATGAACGCTGCCGATACCGTGCTTATTCCTTCCATCATGCCGGATTATAAGGGGGAAATCAGATACCTGAAAGACGGCGAGGTCATCGATCTGGGCGGGCGGAAGATTGAAGTCGTCTTCACCCCCGGTCATACTCCGGGTTCAACATCCTTTATCGACAAAGAAGCGGCCTACGGATTCAGCGCCGACGCTTTCGGCTCCGGCAATTTGCTATTAACCGTAGACTTCTCTACGCTTCTTGCCACATGCGAGAAAATGAGCGCCCTGACGGAGAAATACAAACTCGCCAAACTGTATCCCGGACATTACTTCGGGGTAAACGCCGAAACTCCGCAACGCATAAAAGACATGATTACGTTAAGCAAAGACGTCTTGTCGGGCAAAATTAAAGGAGAAGAAAACCCGAATGGAATGCTTGGTTTAAACCTCGTTGTCAGCAAGTATGGAGTACGTATCAATTATAGTGCAGCCCAGTTGAAGTAAAAGGATGTATAAAAACCGGCGGACTTTCCTTCGATTGTTCGCCGGCATTTGACGGATTAATTTAAATAACATTAATATGAACAAGTATTTTTTCACCACAGTATTGTTTTTGTGCGCTACCTTGGCAACGGCACAGGAATTAGGCAACTTTGCAAATCGCCGGCAGATTGTTTCGCCGGAGATAAAAGACGGAAATGTCACCTTCCGCCTCAGCGCTCCCGGCGCCAAAGAGGTGGGACTTTACGGCAACTGGATGGAGTTCGGCGCCTCCGCTATGCCGCTAACGCTGAAAGCCGAAGGGGTTTGGGAAATCACCCTCCCTCTGCCTGTTCCCGATATTTATACCTACAATTTTATTGTAGACGGAGCCACGGCGGGCGACCCTGCCAATTTTCTGATGCAGCGCGACGGCACAAGGTATCTGAGCATGTTGTTTGTAGACGGAGAAAAGACAACCAACTATAAGGAAGCCGGGAAGCGTGGAAACCTGAAAGCCGTATGGTACGACTCGCCTACGCTCGGCATGAACCGGCGTATCCCTTACGGATACGAAACAGATACGCAGAAGTATCCCACGCTCTATCTCTTGCATGGCGGAGGCGGCGACGAAGACGCCTGGTCGAATATGGGACGCGCCTGCCAGATTCTGGATAACCTGATTGAGCAGGGAAAAGCTCGCCCCATGCTTGTAGTGATGCCCAACGGCAACCCCGGTCAGCAAGCCGCCCGGACGCTTATGCTGGAGGAAAAACCTTTTGAATACAATAACCCCGCCACAGCCAATCTCTACATCAACAGCCTGGCGAAGGATATCGTTCCTTTTATCGAAAAGAATTACCGGGTGATAGCCGAACGCGAGTCGCGGGCCGTGGCCGGCTTGTCTATGGGAGGCGGCCATACCTGGTCGAATTGGCGCGACTACCTGAACACAATGGCTCCCATGCTCTTCAAATAAACTTGAAAAATGAAAAGTAGCGTTATTTTTCAAGCATAAAACATTTGATTATGGCAAATAAAATCAGCAAATTAATAGTATCATGCTCCGTCTTGATCATAGCTTCATTACAGCTTGCCGCGCAGCAATCTGTTCAGGTGAAAAAGCTTGAAGGATTGAACAACGTTTTCATGTATCGTGATACAACGCAAAACATAGATGCAAGAGGCAGTATGAATGCTCCTGTGTTTATGATTTATCCGGATAAACCGGTAAACGAAGAAGAGGCAAACATCTTGATAAATGAACTTGGACTTGGCGACTTGGTATTCAAATACGTAGGAGGTGTAGGCGTCATCAATCCCACAGGTAATACATACGACAACGAAAAAGATTTGGATGCTTACAAAGCCTTTATTAATCGGATGAGGGCTGTATTTAATCTGAAAATAATCGGAATAGGTAACGGCGCAACGTTTGTGAACGACGTAATATCGCGAAATGCTTACGAAGTGGCCGGCATTTTTGTCTATGGAGGAAAGCTGACAAAGAAAACACTGTCGGATACTCCCGTCCCCGCATATATTAGTGGAGCGGATAAAAACGTTGCCGCTTATTATACAAAAATAAATGACGCCCGAAAAATAGAAGAAAGCAATCGTCATATCATTTATGCGAATAACGACGAACCTTTACTGCGGGTAGTTCTAAGCTTGGATAAGAATGTGACACTAAAAGGAGCTGTTGCGGATGCATGGAAAACCCTGTTGTCGAAAAATTACAGATTCAGCAACTATAAACATACCGCATACATGGGCGCCAAATTTGGAGAATACGGGAATTACGAGCTTGAACCTTATCTTATGCTAAACGAATGGGGCGTAACACGCAAAACCGTTATAAAAAACCTGAATGAACAGAGATTGCCCGGAAGCAAAGCCGGTTTCTGGTATGAGTTTATACCCGAAACAACCGTTAACGCGCCTAACCATAGTGTTCCCCTCGTTGTTTTACTGCACGGCAATAATAACGATAACCGTACTCAAAGCGAGACAAGCGGTTTTATTGAAGTTGCAGCCCGGGAAAACTTTATGGTAGCCGAGATTGAATGGCAGGGTTCGGGTAGGTTCCCTTCGGAAGCTTTCTTGGGATTAGACGGCATCGAACTTGTTGTGGATGACATCATTCATAATTATCCGCAAATCGACCCTTCACGCATATATGTTCAAGGACTTTCTGCCGGAGCAATGGCGTCTGCCGCATTGGGCATAAGGAAAAGCCATCTGTTTGCGGCGGTTGCCGGACACTCCGGCGCTATTTTTGACCGCCCTGTTTTCGGTTTTTCATATCAAGGTCTTTACAACGAAGCAAAACAGAAAGCAGGCTGTGTCGAAACGCCTTATTTTTTGATTACCGGAACCGCCGACGATGTGATTGCTTTCTCAACTAAAGAAAATTACAAGAATAATTCATTCTTCAATGCCATACAAATTTATCGACTGATGAATGATATGCCCGAAGTTGAAATTGATTTTGATTCCGAACCGATTTTAGGCATAAAATTTCAGGGAAGAGAAACAATAACGACAAACAAGCATTTAACATTGGAGACAGGAAAACTATATAAGGGAAATATTCCCCTCATCCGATTTACGGCTATCATAGACTATGGGCATTGGAATTATGCTCCTGCCGCACAGATGATGTGGGATTTCTTTAAGCAGTTTTCACGGGATCCGGAAACGAAAAGATTAATCTATCACCGGAAATAAAAGATGAACAAAAAACGTTCCCGCATCACTTGGGGTAATCACATTTTTAAACCATATTAACTCACAGAAAAATGAAAACAAACGAAAATATTTATAGCCCCATTTGTAAAATGGCAATTGTCTTGGCAGGGCTTTTCAGCTTGTCTTGTACCGGCGGGAAAAATAAACCGAATGAGAATGCGGTAAAACTTGAACAAGGTTTTCTAACGCCGCCGGAAGAAGCCAAACCTCGAGTTTGGTGGCACTGGATGAACGGGAATATTACAAAAGAAGGAATTCGCGCCGACCTGGAATGGATGAAGCGTGCCGGCATCGGCGGTTTCCAGAATTTCGACGCCGGACTGGCTACGCCACCGGTTGTTGAAAAAAGATTGGTCTATATGACGCCCGAATGGAAAGACGCATTCCGTTTTACTGCGGAACTGGCCGATTCACTGGGACTGGAAATGGCTATTGCAGGTTCGCCCGGCTGGAGCGAAAGCGGCGGCCCGTGGGTCAAACCCGAAGAAGCCATGAAAAAATACGTCTGGACGGAGATTCGCATTGAAGGCGGCCAACCTTACTCGGGAACGCTGCCAAAGCCATATTCCGTTGCAGGGCCATTTCAAAACCTCGGAGCGGAAGGTGGTATGGGCAGTTCTCCGTACAAATCGCCCGACTATTACGCCGACGCGGCTATTATTGCCTGGCATGTACCCGAAAATGAAATCTCGCTGTCGGAGCTTAATCCCAAAATCACTTCGAGCAGCGGCGTTTTCACGCCGGCACAATTGACCGATGGCGACCTTGTTAAATCTTCGTTATTACCTTTCGCCCCCGAAGGCCAAAGTGCATGGATACAGTTTGAATTTCCACATGCTGTAAGCGTACAGGCATTGACTATTGTTGGCGGCAGCGCTCAAGGCATGTTTCGACAGGCCGGGAATGAACGTTTTCTGGAAGCAAGCAGCGACGGG
Source organism: Tannerellaceae bacterium (assembly GCA_031284375.1). Lineage (GTDB taxonomy): Bacteria > Bacteroidota > Bacteroidia > Bacteroidales > Tannerellaceae > DFXE01. The sequence continues at coordinate 15,807 of JAISZY010000157.1, forward strand.
AAGGAGTTTCGGAAGGTAACAGATATTCCGCCGGGTGCGCTTGCCCAAAAGACGATTTCATTCAATCCCGTTACGGGAAAGTATTTCAGATTTGCATGGAAAAAACTGCCTGCAATAGGCGGCGGAATGTCTGCAATGGGCGGCATGTTTGGTATGCGGATGCCGGAGCCGAAAGGTACCGATGTAGCCGAACTAATGCTGTATGGCGACGGCCGCGTCAACAGGTTTGAAGAAAAGGCGGCTTTCGTGGCGGCTACTGATTTGTACGAAGCATTCACTCCGGCCGTCGATGCGGCCGACGTCGTAAAAAAAACTGAAGTGATAGACATTACGGACAGGATGGATGCCGACGAGACGCTTCACTGGACGCCTCCTGCGGGAAGATGGGCAATTATGCGGCTCGGATACTCGCTTACCGGACATACGAACGGCCCTGCTTCACCTGAAGCGACCGGCCTCGAAGTCGATAAATTAAGTGCAAAACATGTAAAGTCATATTTCACCAACTATCTGGAGCAGTACAAAAGTGCAACAAACGGGCTAATGGGCGAAAGAGGGCTTCAGTATATGATTACCGACAGTTGGGAAGCCGGAACGCAAAACTGGACGGATGATATGTTGGCCGAGTTTCGGGAACATCGCGGTTATGATATGCTCCCCTGGCTTCCGGTTTTGTCCGGCCACATTGTTGAAAGCGCCGAAGCCAGTGATAAATTCCTTTGGGATTACAGGAAAACACTGGCCGACCTTGTTACCGAAAATCATTATGACCAGTTGACCACCTTACTGAAGGAAAGAGGAATGGGACGCTATTCCGAATCGCACGAAGCACGCCGGGCATTTATAGGCGACGGAATGGAAGCGAAAAGAACCGCCGACGTCCCGATGGGCGCTGCCTGGACTCCCGGCGGATTTGGAGGGAATGAAGGTGATTTTGCAACGGTTTATCAGGCAGATGTGCGTGAATCGGCATCCGCGGCACACATATACGGGCAAAATCTTGTCGCCGCCGAAGCATTGTCGGCGATGGGTTCCGACTGGGCCTGGTCGCCTGCACTGCTTAAGCCCATTGCCGACTATGCCATGGCTTGTGGTTTAAATCGTTTTGTTATTCACACTTCGGTACATCAACCTTTAATAGGTAAACCGCCAGGATTGAGCCTCGGCCCTTTCGGCCAATGGTTTACAAGAAACGAAACATGGGCGGAACAAGCAATTGCCTGGACTACTTATTTGGCGCGTAGTTGTTATATGCTACAACAAGGAAAATATGTTGCCGATATTGCATATTATTATGGCGAAGACAATAATATCACGGTCATGTTCAGCGGGCGCAGCGGCAACGGTCTGCCTGTCATACCGGAAGGCTATAATTATGATTTTGTAAATGCCGATGCGCTGGTTAATTTAATGACGGTAAATAACGGACAAATCGTTACGCCGAGCGGCATGAGCTATCGTGTGCTGGTTCTGGATCCAAATAGCAGATATATGACATTAACCGTACTTCGCAAAATCAGGGATATGGTGAATGATGGCGCAATTGTAACCGGTGCAAAACCTGTCCG
>JAISZY010000003.1 GCA_031284375.1 Tannerellaceae bacterium
ATTTCCCATCAGTTTCTTCCTCGATATGGCATGGAATCCCAACCAATTCCGCCCGGACAATCTCCTGCTCTATACCAAAAACTGGTGTGCCGAACAGTTTGGCGAAAAATATGCCGGAGAAGCTGCACGCCTCATCAATCTATACACCCAATACAATACGCGAGTAACCCCCGAACTGCTGGACGAAAAAACGTACAGCTTGGAGAATTACAACGAATTTGAAACCGTACTGAAAGAGTATAAAGACTTGGCGCTCGATGCCTTCCGACTTTACAACCAACTGCCCTACGAATACCGCGACGCCTTCGACGAGCTTGTTTTGTTCCCCATCAACGCCATGTGCAACCTGTACGAGATGTACTACGCTTTTGCGCTGAATAAAAAGTATGCCGCCGCTTACGATACGCGGGCAAACGCATACGCCGATAAGGTGAAGGAATGTTTCCGGCGAGATTCCATCCTCACCCTACATTATAATAAAGACATTGCCGGAGGGAAATGGGCGCACCAGATGGATCAGGTACGCATCGGATACACTTCGTGGCAAGAACCGCCCCGCAGCATCCTGCCCAAAATAGAATACGTATATCGCAAAGAACCGGAAGAAAAACGATTTGTCGAAACCAACGGATATATTTCGATAGAAGCAAACCATTTTGCACGTGCGCACAACGCCGGCAACATCCGCTGGGAAGTAATCCCCCATCTGGGAAGAACGCAGGCGGGAGTGAGTACCTTCCCGCAAAATGTTTATCCCAAAGAAAAAGATACGCTATACGTAGAGTACGACCTGCAAACCGTTTCGGCCGGCCGGGTGGAGGTGCAAACCTGGTTGGCGCCTACCCTGAACTTTAACGAAAATAAAGGCTTGCGCTATGCGCTCTCGTTCGACGGAGGAAAGGAAGAAATTGTAAACTTCAACGGACATTACGACGGCTCCTTAGGCAAATGGCAGGGCGAACGCATCATCCGAACCACAACGCCGATGCAGATAGGCGCCGCCGGACATCATACGCTACGGATTCGAGCGCTCGAACCGGGTATTGTGTTCGAGAAAATTATACTCGACTTCGGCGGCTTGAAACCCAGCTACCTCGGCGCTCCGGAAACTCCTTACCTGAACGATAATTCGCCCTTCCCCGCTTTTCCTCCCGGCGATGGCGCCACCACACGTTTGGATCACGACCGGATGATGGAACAACTGCAACAAACGTATCCCGTATTGCCTCCCAACCAAGGCGCTCCCCATCCATCTCCCTACAATACGGCACGCTCCGCTTTCGGTTTGTGGACAAACTACATCCACGAATGGGAACCTGATGGCGATTATTACTCCGGCGCGAAATTCTACAAGCCGCTCAAACTGCACGACCTGACCGGCCTTAGCGCAGATAACTGGCCCGAACGTCGCAACGTGATATGGGAAGAAGTACAAAAAATATACGGCGCTATCCCCCGGGAAGCCTCCCGGCTGAGGATAGAATGGACGGTAAGCGACCCCGTAGTAGTAAAAGAAGTAATGACCCGCGAGGGGGTTACGGCAACCATCCCTTTCCGGCAATACCAAATTACGGGAGAAATAGATGCAACCCTCTATCCCAACATACGCAACAAGCCCGTTATAAGCGGCACATTACGTATCCCGGCAAGCATACCCGAAGGAACGAAAACACCTGTAATTATCAACTACGCATACAGCTTTGGCCGCCAATATGTGATAAACGATGAAAACCTGTGGAATACGATGGCGCCCGCCGGCATCGGCGTACTCTACTTCAACGCCGGCGCCTTGCAGCCCGATAACGGCGAAAGCCTTACCGACTACCTGATCGGATTGGTAAACAAAGGCGCTTGGCGGAAACCTTCCGATTGGGGAACCCTCGTGGCCTGGTCGTGGGGCATCAGCCGCTTCATCGACTTCTTCGAGCAGAACAACACCTTGGTCGATGCAGGGAAAGTAGCCGTAACCGGACATTCGCGCTACGGAAAAGCCACCTTGGTAGCCATGGCCTACGATACCCGCATCGCGACGGCTTTCCCCAGTTCGTCCGGCGCAATGGGCGTGGCGCAAAGTCGCCGTCATTGGGGTGAAGACCTCGAAAACTGCGTCTGGGATTCGGAATACCATTGGTTAGCCGGCAACGCCATGTTGTATGCCGGCGTAGATGAAAGCAGCGCCGACGGCTATATGCCCCGCAAGGTGTTGAATATGCCGGTCGATGCCGAATCGCTGGTAGCCCTCTGCGCCCCCCGCCCTGTCTTTATCGGTAGCGGCGACGTAAGCCGGGGCGACGCCTGGGTAGATCCCTACGGGCAATACCTCACGGCCGTAGCCGCAAGCCCCGTTTACGAACTGCTGGGCAAAAAAGGTCTCGTGATGAACGATGTGACGGATTATAAGGGGAAGAAAATACCCATGCCGGTGATAGACAAAGATTATTTGTTGGGCGATATAGGGTATCGCCGCCATCACGGAGGGCACGAGGCTGCGCCAAATTATCCTGCTTTCAAGAATTTTATACTGAAATATTGGAAGTAAAGAATTTTCATGAAGATAGTTGTCGCTTATTCCCGGGAATAAG
>JAISZY010000029.1 GCA_031284375.1 Tannerellaceae bacterium
ACATCCCCCAATCAAAACTTTGTTAACCTTAAATCTAATACTATTATGAAAAAATCACGTCGCAAAGATAAAACACCAAAAAGTATCTATCAATCCTCCGGCGGCTAATATATGTTAAGTAAAATGGCACTGATATACAAAAAATGTTAGTAAATATCATATGATTGTTGTAAGAAATACAGATAAGACAGGAGAAACTAACGGATTGGTTGCTACAATCGGTTTTTTCGACGGGGTACATCTGGGACATCGGTTTCTTATTCGTAAAATGAAGGAAGCGGCACGCTCCCGCAAACTGCCAACGGCTGTAATTACCTTTTCCCAACACCCACGCATGGCGCTCCAATCCGATTATCAACCAAAATTGCTTAACTCTTTCGACGAAAGACTGACACATTTAGCCGACACAGGGGTGGACTACTGTATTGTATTAGATTTTACCAACGAACTGTCTCAACTAACAGCCGAGGAGTTCATCGCCATCTTGTCTCGGAAATGGAGAATAAGCACCCTGTTCATAGGCTACAATCATCGCTTCGGCCATGACCGGAGGGATGGCTTCGAACAATACGTAAACTATGCGGCAACCTGCGGTATGGAAGTGCTGCAAGCTCCACGCTTCACGGAAAATAAGGTTGAGGTCAGTTCTTCGGAGATACGCAGACAATTAACGCTCGGCCATGTAGAAACAGCCACTCAACTGCTGACTTATCCTTACCAACTGAAAGGCCATATCGTACAGGGTAACAAAATAGGCCGGACACTTGGCTTTCCAACTGCCAATATACAAACCGACGATTCCTTCAAACTCATTCCCCGTACAGGCGTATATGCCGTACAAGTAACATGGAACAAACAGACATTCAAAGGGATGCTGTACATAGGACGGAGACCGACATTAAGTAACGACGGAGACCTCGCCATAGAAGTACACGTGCTGGATTTTCAAGGCGATATGTATGCAAACGAAATAAGCGTTTCGTTTATATACTATATCCGCGAAGATATCCGCTTCCATTCATTAGAAGAATTGAAAGAACAATTGAAAAAGGATGCCGCTATTCTACGAAGCTATTGATATACTAAAGGGGATGATATCCCGTCCTTCTTTCAGCAAGGAGGAAAAGGAGGTGGCCGACTATCTGGAGAAAGTATGGCAGGCAGACGGCTATGTAGTACATCGTAAAGGAAACAATCTATGGATACCGTCCCCCGGATTCGACTCCGGGAAACCCACGCTACTGCTCAATTCGCATATAGACACCGTAAAACCGGCAACAGGATGGAGCAAAGACCCTTTCACGCCGGAAGAAAGCGAAGACGACAAACTATACGGATTGGGCAGCAATGACGCCGGCGCAAGCCTGGTGTCGCTGTATGCGGTTTTTCGGAGGTTAAGCGCCGGAAAGCAACCCTACAACCTGATATTCCTGGCCTCTTGCGAAGAAGAAATATCCGGTAAACAGGGGATAGAAAGCGTCTTGACAGACTTACCCTCCATAACCTTCGCCCTCGTAGGCGAACCGACCGGTATGCAGCCTGCCGTAGCGGAAAAGGGACTGATGGCGCTGGATTGTACAGCCAAAGGAATAGCCGGCCATGCCGCCCGCAATGAAGGAGTGAACGCCATTACAGTGGCCATGAAAGATATCGAATGGTTTAACTCCTATCGGTTTACGGAAGAGAGCGTTCTGTTAGGCCCGGTCAAAATGAGCGTAACCATGATACAGGCCGGTACGCAACACAATGTAATACCCGACCGTTGCGAATTTACAGTAGATGTACGCACCAACGAATTTTACACCAACGAACACCTGTACACGCTTATCAAGGAACAGATTAAAAGCGAAGTAAAGGCACGCAGTTTCCGCCTTAATTCATCCCGTACAGACATACGTCATCCTTTCGTACAGCGTTGTATTGTGCTGGGTAAAGAACCCTTCGGCTCCCCTACCCTAAGCGACCAGGCCCTGATGCCCTTTCCTTCGGTAAAGATAGGCCCCGGAGACTCTGCCCGTTCTCATACCGCAGACGAATACATCCGTCTGCCGGAAATCAGAGAAGCCATCGAAACGTATGTCCGTCTGCTGGACGGCCTGACCCTGACTGTCGAATAGCTGCTCTATGCTGAAGGATATATTGAGCACACTTCTCTCCCGTTATCTTATCGCCATTCTCAACCTGGCGCTTATATTCATCAACGCCCAGGTATTGGGCATCGAAGGTGTCGGTACCGTTGGGCTTATCTGGGCATCGGTGAGTATAAATGTAACCGTTTGCGGAATTTTCAGCGGAAATACCCTTGTTTATTTTCTAAACCAATATCCCATTCGCCTCCTGTATCCGGTAGCTATCGGCTGGACGTTTGTCGGGTCGGCTCTTAGCTGCTGCCTCCTGTATCTTTCGGGGCTGTTGCCCGAAGGCTACGGATTGGATATTTTCGGTCTAACGGCCGTGTATTCGCTGAGTGTAGCCCATTCGCGCTTTCTGTTGGGAAAAGACCACATCCGGGGTTTTAATCTGACCAATCTATTGCAAGGCGGATTGCTGTTCTTTATTCTGCTTTATTTCTATTATGTGGCACAGCGCCGGGAGGTAAGCGCTTATATATGGGGGTTGTATCTAACCAACGGCGTGGCTTTTATCGTTGGTCTGCTGTTGCTGCTTCCTTATCTGAAAAAGACGGAGAAGCAGCCTTTGGCAGAGGAGAAAAACCTCTTTTCCATCCTTCGGGAAATGCTGGTATACGGCCTCTGGGGAAGCGCCGACAACATTGCGGAGACCTGTACCATGCGCCTCAACTACTTTTTAGTAGAACGTTTTGCCGGCCCGGGCGGCGTAGGTCTGCTTGATGCCGGTACAAAAATATCCGAGAGTGTATGGCATATCAGTCGTAGCGTGGCCTATATCGAATACAACCGGATTGCCAAAACGAAGGACAAAAAGAAACAGGAACAAATTACGCTTCAACTCTTTAAATTTACATTCCTGTCTCTATGTATCGTGATGACAGGTATTCTCCTTATTCCCGAATGGGTTTATACCGATTATCTTTTCGGCCGGGCGTTTGAAGGTGTACGAGGTATTATCATGGCTTTGTCGGCCGGGATTATTGCCTTGGGTTGCCATACGATTCTGAGTCATTATTTCATTGGAAGCGGCAAGATAAAATACAGCGCCGCCGCTTCCTGTATCGGATTGGCAAGCTTGCTGACGGCAGGCTCTCAACTCATCCCCCGATACGGGATAACCGGTTCTGCGGCAAGTGCAAGCATCGCATTCGGCGTGATGCTGTTGTTCTCGATGATTGTATTTATCCGGCAGAAAGACTGAGCGAAAAATTTATTCGCCCCGTAGGTAGGTTGCTACGGGGCGAATAGGCACCCACCTGTTAGCCTAACAGCAACGCTTCTGTCAGGCTAACAGCAAATCAAGGTAGAGATGGCGCATTATCCTTCGCTCAACAAACGTTTTACGGCTTCGGATATGATGCGTCCTTCGGCTTTGCCGGCTAATGTTTTGGTGGCTATGCCCATTACTTTCCCCATGTCTTTGAGGCCGGCGGCGCCGGTTTGGGTAATGATGTTCCGGATGGTATCTTCCAGTTCTTTTGGCGAGAGTTGCTCCGGCAAATAGGCTTCGATGGCGGCTACTTCGTCCAGTTCGTTCTCTGCCAACTCAGGACGGCCTTGGGACGAATAGATGGTTGCGCTTTCTTTTCGCTGCTTTATCATTTTTTGCAAAATTCCGATAGCCGTTTCGTCGGTCAGTTCTCCGTTTCCGCCCTTGGCGGTTTTGGCTTCCAGAAACTCTTTCTTTATTCCGCGCAATGCCTGGAGGCGTACTTTGTCTTTTGCCAGCATGGCAGCTTTGATGTCTTCGCTTACTTGTTCAAATAGATTCATATACGTATTTGTTTTTAGGGTGATTATCTAAGTTTTCCATCGTTTCATTAGATTCTGGTTATCTGTCAACGATTTCATTTGTGTAATGGCAACGGTATTGAGTTGTACTAACCGTTCACCTTGTGATAGTCCTTGTCGAATCAGCAGGGCATTGATACTTTCCATGTTCGACAGAACCACCAGATGTTCCAGCGTGGCATAATCGCGAACATTACCTTTGCTGTCGGGATTTTCGGATCGCCACTGAGCGGCTGTTTTACCGAACAAGGCCACATTCAGTAAATCTGCTTCATTAGCGTAAACAAAAGCAATTTGCTCTTTGGTTACAGCGGAAGGAATGATATGCTCCTTTATGGCGTCGGTATGAATACGATAGTTGATTTTGGACAAAGTGCGTTGCAGATTCCATTCCTGCGAGAAACGCTGTTGTTCTTCTCGTTTCAATCGCTTAAATTCCGTTACCAGATAAAGCTTAAATTCGGAAGAAATCCACGAAGCAAATTCAAATGCAATATCTTCGTGGGCATAGGTGCCTCCATATCTGCCGGACTTTGAAACAATACCGGTGGCATTTGTGGCTTCTATCCATCGCTGAGGAGAAAGTACGAAATAGTTACTCCCTGCTTCCATTTTAAACCTATCGAATTCGATAGGTTTAAAATCGGGATTGTTCAAGTATTCCCATAAACCGAGAAACTCAATAGTGCTTCGGCTACGCATCCAGTTGTTAATAATAGAGAACGGCTCAACAACATTCCTGTACTTTGCAATATCGGTCAGCGAAATATAATCTTCCTGTCCTTTCGTTAACAGCGCCACTTCTGTTCCCTGTACCTGAATATTTTCCTTCTTGCTCATATCATTGTGGATAAATCAACTTATTGTTTTTAGGGGTTGATGATAGGGTTTTAAAAATTAATAACAGGCAGGGTATTGTTTTCGCCGGAAGAGGCCGGTGGGTTCTTTGTCCCGGATGAAGCTTTCTTTATTTCCGCCCGGAAATTGGCAATTGTTCCCGGGGTACGTTTGCAGGTGGGGGAATCTTCGAGCATGGCGATAAATCTGTCGTCGTCTAATTCTTCCGTAGAGAGAATGGCAAAATGAATCTGAGCGGCTCCCTTTCCCAGAGGAGAATAGTATATTTCCATCTTCTTTTCCATTTCCTTTATCTGGGTTTGCGTGATTCCGGCTACTTCGGGAATGGCTTCGATGCCAAACCCGGTGGCAATGATGGTAATCTTTACCATCCGGCCTAAGGAGTTATCAATGGCTGTTCCCCAGATTACCTTCACGTCGGGATTGAATTTGGCCATAAAGTTATGTACCTCGTTCATCTCTTCCATAAACAATGGCGATTCTTCGCTGAATGAGATGTTGAACAGTATTTTCCTGGCCGAGAAGATGTCGTTGTTGTTGAGCAGAGGCGAATGTAGGGCGTTGTTTATGGCCGTTTGCAGGCGTCGGTCTCCTTCTCCGTATCCATTGCTGATGAGGGCTACGCCTCCGTTTTTCATCGTTGTGTTCACGTCGGCGAAGTCGGTGTTTATCAAACCGGGAAGGGTAATGATTTCGGCAATGCTTTTCGCGGCTATGGTTAGGGTATCATCTGCTTTGGCAAAGGCATTCAGCATCGTAAGGTCGGAATAGACTTCCCTCAGGCTTTCGTTGTTAATCACGAGCAGGGCATCCACATTCCGCCGTATCTCCTCCACCCCCCGAAGCGCTTGGAATATCTTGTCCCTGCCTTCAAACAGGAAGGGAATCGTAACGATACCTACCGTAAGGATGTTCATTCTTTTGGCGATGCCGGCCACGATAGGAGCCGCTCCCGTACCGGTTCCGCCTCCCATTCCGGCTGTAACAAAAACCATTTTGGTTCCGTCCTTCAGGCAGTCGGCAATCTCATCCTCGCTTTCTTTTGCAGCTTCGCGCGCTTTGTCCGGCTCGTTTCCGGAACCCATTCCTTCGGTTATCGACAGGCCAAGTACCAGCCTGTTCGGCACTTCCGAACATCTCAACGCCTGTTCGTCTGTGTTGCAAAGCAGAAACGATACGTCATGTATCCCTTTCCGGTACATGTGGGTTACGGCATTTCCCCCGCCGCCGCCCACGCCGATTACTTTGATGATTTTCTGTTCACCGCGTCCTAAATCAAATTCCAATGTAGAAGTTTCCATCTTATCCTTATTTATGTGTTTTATTCGCCTTCGTCGAAAAACTCTCCGACAAATCCGCTTGCTTTTTTGATAAATCTATCAAACGGTTTTTGTTTCTTGCCGCTTCGCGTGGGTGGTTTCTGTTCCGGACTTTCTACTACCGGGGTAGGAGGCGGAGTGGGCGGTTGAGGCCGAACGGGGGGTGGCGCAGGCGTATGTATTACTGCACAATTTACCTTTCCATGCAACAGCAAACCCAGCGTTACTCCGTCCGGAAACGTATCCGACAAACCGTTTTTTACATTCAGGCCTCCACGTATAGAGGCATAACGGACATCTATTCCTGTTCGGTTGTAAATGGCTGCCGTCAGGTTTTCCAGATTCGCCGCTTTGCCGGTTATGATTATTCCGGCGCGTAAGGCTTTCCATTCCACAGCGCCCTCGAGCTTATCGTATACGTTTTCTAATATTTCTTGCAAGCGGGCCGTTACGACATGATTAAAGTCGGCCAATTGAACCGATATCAATCCTTTTTGTTCCTGATTTATCTGAAACGAATCATCCGCTTCGCTTACCAAGGCATTGCCGTACTTGCGTTTCAACGGTTCGGCTTCGGATTCCTCGATTTTCAAATACTCTCCAATATCTCTGGTAATCAAATTCCCTCCCAGCGGGATTACGCACAAACGAACAAGTTTGCCGTCTTTATAGACGGAGAGAGAGGTGACACCTGCCCCAAAGTCTATCAAGGCGCATCCTCTGCTTTTTTCGCTTTCGCTCAGCACAACGTCGGCCAATACCAGAGGAGCGACCCGTATATCGGCAATCTCTATTTGGGCCATTTCGGTTATAGATTTCACGATAAGCCTCCGCAACGAAGGACGGGCTACAATCAGGTTATACTTGGCTTCTATCCGGGAGCAGGAAATGCCTACCGGTTCCGGCTCCATCCGTCCGTCCAAGTAATAAGCCGACGGCAAGACGGACAATACCTCCAATCCGTCCGGCAGATACGTTTCACATTCTTTATGCAAGCTATCCATTAACTCGTCCGTAACAATGCTCTCAGCCTTCAATGATATGGATACGGTATGTTCTACCGAGCGGATAGATTGCCCCCCTACCCCAACATACACTTTTCCAATACGACTACCGGGTATTTTCAATTCTAAATTCCGGATAATCTTTTTTACTCTGGCTGCTGTTTCTTTCACATTATGCACGCAGCCTCTAACGATACAATTAGCGGAAATTTCCGTTTCGTAAGCTACAACAACGAGTGTTCCGGCTTCGTTCCTACCTACAATCCCTGTAATACGGGACGTACCTAAATAAATAGCTGCAATAAAGTCTGTGTTTGCCATATCCGTTTATTTTTTAGTACAAACTATCTGATTTTTAAACTTCAAATTGATGACACTGTATTTTCCCCATCCTACTTTGGGTATTGCCTGTTCGTAAAAGAGCTGTAAGTTATCCAGTTTTTCCCTGAAATCGTCCAAGGTACCCAATAGAATACGATGCTCGCCCACACGCGGCGCCAATTCCACTTCTCGATCGGGATGTACATATATCTGCTCAATCTGGCTATTCCAAAATTCATTCTCTTGCAAAAATAATGCAAATTCGTATAATCCGGTTGTTGCCCATTCTTTTCTTATATATCCGCTTGCCACAGGAACATAAACCGCGTAACGCAGGCTTACGGGCATAAGGCTTCCTTTGGTGTCAATATAGAAACTTCCTTCCGTGCCCAGCACTCGCATAATCGGTGTTTTTTGTTTCGCATCCACACGGATGATGCCCGAAGGAGTTTTATAAACATCTACCCGTTCTAAAACCTCATTCTTCAACAATTCCTTTTCTATCTTATCCGTATTAATTGCACTCATCTGCCTACCTACCGGATAAAAACCGGTTTGCTTCAGAACCGTCACAATATTCGCCTCGGATATAAAACGTACCTCCTTACTGTTTTGCACATTTACGATCAAGTCCTTACACACATCATCCTGCTTAGAGTCTTTTAAAAACAGGATGATGACTACAAGATAAATCAACAAGAGAAAGGCAATAATAACAGATATGATACGGATCGTTTTCATTTATTCAGTACTTCTTTAACGGGTTCGACGAGCCTGTCTATATCTCCGGCTCCAAGCATTAGTACGACTTCATACGTCCCGTCGCTCATTCTATTTATAAGCTGGTCTTTTGTGCACAAAGTTTTATCCGGAATGGATACCTTGTCGAAAATGATCCGGGAAGTTATACCCGGCAATGGTTCTTCGCGGGCAGGATAGATATCCAACAGAATTAATTGATCCAACAGAGAAAGGGCAACGGCAAAATCGGCGGCAAAATCGCGAGTGCGCGAATAGAGATGGGGCTGGAAGATTCCCGTTATCTTCTTTCCCCGATACAGTTCTTTTACCGACAATATGCTTTCCCGGACTTCCGCCGGATGGTGGGCATAATCATCAATCAGTACGATGTCTTTCTTTTTCAAATGAAAGTCGAAACGGCGCTTAGCTCCTCTGAAGGAAAACATTCCCTTCTTTATTTCGTCTGCCGTCACCCCATTCAGCCAGGCCAAGGCCATTGCTGCTACGCCATTTTCTATGTTCACTTTCACGGGCACCCCCAATCGGACTTCCTTGATGCATGTGTCCGGCGCTACAAAATCAAAAGCAATTTCGCCATTGCCTATCCGGATATTTTCCGCATGAAAGTCTCCTTCATCCGTACCGGAATAAGTATAAAGGCGAGTTCCGGGTTGCATACGAGGAGTGAGGGTGATGTCTTTCTTCATAATCAGGCAACCACCGGAGCGAATCAATGATGTAAAATGTTCGAAACTTTCGCGATAAGCTTCCGGAGTTCCGTAAATATCCAGATGATCGGGGTCGGCAGAAGTAACAACGGCCATGTAAGGTGTAAGCCAATGAAAGGAACGATCGTATTCGTCGGCCTCCACCACCATCAGATTGCTTTTCTCCGAGAGCATCAGATTACTATCGTAATTCTTCAGAATACCTCCCAGAAAAGCATTGCAATCCATAGTGGATTGTTTAAGCAAATGAGCTGTCATAGAAGAAGTGGTCGTTTTTCCATGCGTGCCGGCCACACAAAGTCCGCGGTAGGATTTGGTAATCTCTCCCAATACCTGCGCCCGCTTCATCACCTTAAAATGCATGGAATAAAACCAGGTGAGTTCCGCATGCGATTCCGGTACAGCCGGAGTATAAATAACCAACGTGTGAGCCGGAGAACGGAACATTTCGGGAATCAGGTCGATATCGTCTGTATAATGGATGGCGGCGCCTTCTTTGATTAGTTGCTCTGTCAGTTCGGAAGGAGTTCGGTCGTAGCCGGCTACCCGTTTCCCTTTAAAAAGGAAATAACGTATCAGGGCGCTCATTCCAATGCCTCCGGCTCCTACAAAATAGACAGCTTTTATGTTGTGCATATCCATACGCTTCTACTCCTTATTTATAATACGCATTACTTCGTCCACGATACGCTCGGCGCTATGACGCTGGGCCAAAGAGGTTATGTGGTTACTCAGCGCCAAAAGGCGTGCGTCGTCATACGCTATCTCCAACGCCTTGGATACTAAATGCTGTCTCGCCTCCTTGTCGGATACGAGAATTGCCGCATCTTTTTCTACCAAGGCCAAGGCATTTTTTGTCTGATGGTCTTCTGCCACATTGGGAGAAGGCACCAATATAACCGGTTTACCCAATAAACACAGTTCGGAGATCGTTCCGGCTCCGGCACGCGAGATAACCAAATCGGCGGCGGCGTACGCATAGTCCATACGAGTGATAAAGTCTGCACACCAAAAGGATGATACGGCTTTGTGGGTTTGCAGATGCTTCCGGGCTTCGTTATAATAGCCCCGTCCGGTTTGCCAGATAAGTTGAACGCCCGCCTCCGAAAGCGTATCCAAATGTTCCCATATACTACAATTCACCGTACGGGAGCCTAAGCTGCCTCCTATCACCAGAATGGTTTTTTTCTCCGGAGAAAGGCCAAAAAAGTCGAGCGCTTCAGATTTCCTTCCGGTCATTTCTTCTATGTCCTTACGTACCGGATTACCGGTAATTACGATTCTGTGGGCAGGGAAGAAAGCCTCCATCCCCTCATAAGCCACACAAATCCGTTCTGCTTTCTTTGCCAAAAATTTATTTGTAAGTCCGGCATACGAGTTTTGTTCCTGTATCAAAACCGGAATCCGTTGTTGCGAGGCTGCCCACAAGGTTGGGCCGGCAGCATATCCTCCTACTCCGATAGCGATATCGGGCTTAAATTCGCGGACAAGCTTTTGGGCCAAACGAAGGCTTTTCGTCAGTCGGATAATCACTTTTATGTTTTTAAACAAATGCGTACGATCGAATCCGCTCACCGGTAATCCTACAATCCGGTAACCGGCCGCCGGAACCCGTTCCATTTCCATCCGGTTATCGGCGCCCACAAAAAGTATGTCGACGCCGGGACAGCGTTCTTTCAGCGTATTGGCAATAGAAATAGCCGGGAAGATATGCCCTCCGGTTCCTCCTCCGCTTATGATGATTCGGCAGGTCTGTTTCATACGTTTGTTTCTGTTTCGAGTTTAATCACGTTCTCTTCTTCTTCCTCTTCCTCTTCTTCTTCTTCTTCATCACCCATTCCGGCGCCAAAACGACTTACACTCAAAATAAAGCCGAAGTAAACACAGGTAATCAACGTAGACGTTCCTCCCCGGCTCACTAACGGCAAGGGTTGCCCGGTTACGGGAAACATTCCCACCACTACGCCCATGTTGGCCAAGGCCTGAATTCCTATCAGCAAACCACAGCCCAGTACCAGAAACTTGGGGAAAAGTTTGTCGCATTTATTCGCAATCACTCCCACCCGTATCATAAGAACGATGTAGAGAAACAAAACGAATAAGCCTACGATAACCCCCATCTCTTCTATGATAATGGCATAAATAAAATCCGAATAAGCTTGCGGCAAAGTATCTCGTTGCTGTCCATGTCCGGGAAGTTTTCCCAGTCCGCCATTGGCGATGGCTATTTTGGCATACGTTTCCTGGCGATTGTAATCGTCCACTTTATATGTTTTTGCATCCAGTGGGGGAGTTTCTATGAACATTTTCTCCGTGCGATGCCTTACTTTTGCCAAAATCTTATATTCATTTACTATATTCTCCGGAAGGGTATGCAGCAAATAAAAGAAAAGTATGGTCATTACGAGCAGGACAAGAGATAGACCTCCAAGCCTCTTTAAAGAAACTTTGCCGATAAACATCATGAGGAAACAAACAAGGAAAAGGATGATGCTGGTAGAAAAGTTTTCCGAAAAAATCAACGCACAAATAACAACAACCCCCAATAATATGTATTTGAATATCTGTGCATCGGTAAACTTTTTCCGCCTGCTTAAAAGGAAAGCAGCATAGACGATACAGGATAGTTTGGCTATTTCGGAAGGCTGGAAGCTGATTCCAAATAAATTCATCCAACGATTCGATTCGTTGATTTCTTTCCCAAATAACAACGTATAGGCCAATAACACAATCGATACAGGCAGTAAAGTAATTAGAATGGAAAAGAAACGGCAAGGTACATTATGAATTAACAGAATCAGGAGAAACCCTCCCAAAAGAAAGCCGGAATGTCGAATAATCGGCCTCCAATAATTCCCATCCCTATAAGCAAGCGTACTCGTTGCGCTGAATACTTCTATGATGGAAATCAAACAGAGTACCATGAATATAACCCATATCACCCTGTCGCCTTTAAATAATTTATTTGCCAGATTCATCCCTTCGTTTCTTCTTGCTTACAAATTACGTACGCATGTTTTAAATTGGTTTCCCCTGTCTTCGTAATTCTTAAAAAGGTCAAAACTCGCGCAGCAGGGAGAGAGTAATACGGTATCTCCTTTCTCTGCCAGCCGGTAGGCTTTCGACACGGCTTCTTCCATAGAACGAGCATCCTCGATACAGGAAACTTTCCCATCAAAAAAGTTGTGCAACGCAATGTTGTCTACACCCAGAAAAATCAGTGCACGCGCTTTTTGTTTCACCAATTCTTCTATTTCCGTGTAGTCGTTTCCTTTATCTGTTCCTCCAAGGATAAGCGCCACCGGGGTATTTATGCTTTTCAGAGCATACCAACAGGAATTTACGTTCGTTGCCTTCGAATCGTTCACGTAGTCCACTCCACGCACACGGGCTACTTTTTCCAGACGATGTTCCACGCCGGTAAAATCGCTCAAAGAAGCACGAATATTCTCATTGTGAATATCCGCTATTTTGGCCGCGATTCCGGACGCTAACGAATTATACAGGTTGTGCGTGCCTGTCAAAGCCAGCAAATCTTGTTCCATAATAAATAAACCGTTTATTGTGTCAATAATCAATTGTTTGTTCTTCACATATCCTTTTACACCCTCCCGAAATGTTTCCGCAAAGGGATAACGGGTAGCGACTGGGGGGTAGTTTGCTATTTCCTTAGAAATGATTGGGTCGTCGTTCCGGAAAATAAAGGCATCTTCTTGGGTCTGATTTCGTATGATACGAAATTTAGAATCCACATAATTCTGCATCTTGTGGTCGTACCGGTCCAAATGATCGGGAGTTATATTCAGCAAAATGGCTATATGCGCTCTGAAATCGTACATGTTGTCCAACTGAAAGCTACTCAGCTCAACGACATACCACGCATGGGGGGTTTCCGCCACCTGAAGGGCAAGACTGTTGCCCACATTTCCGGCCAGACCAACGTCCAAGCCGGCTTGTTTCAATATGTGATAGATCCAGTTCGCCGTAGTTGTCTTTCCGTTGCTTCCCGTGATACAAATCATGACGGATGAGGTGTAGCGGCCGGCAAACTCTATTTCCGAAATAACCGGGATATGCCTTTC
The DNA here is from genome assembly GCA_031284375.1 of Tannerellaceae bacterium. Lineage (GTDB taxonomy): Bacteria > Bacteroidota > Bacteroidia > Bacteroidales > Tannerellaceae > DFXE01. Next base: position 12,977 of record JAISZY010000029.1, read on the forward strand.
AATCACTTTTTCCATCAGCGGGGTAGTGTTGGGGATACCTGGGCTTTTGATTATTTCGTTGGCAGAAAGAATCTCCGATTCGGTGTGTCCTCCCTCCTCCCAACCAATCCGGCGGGTATCCAACATCGCTTTATATCGGGGCTTCATGGAAGAAGCGTCCGAAACAAATACTTCAAAACCTTTCGACTGGGCCAGTACCGCGGCGCCTGTGCCGCTTTCTCCCGCTCCTAATATGACGATTCTTTTATTCATTACCGCATCTTTAACGTAACAATCGTTATAACCGCCAAGATAATACCAACCAGCCAGAAACGTACCACAATCTTCGACTCCGGAACCACATTGTAAGGCTTTTGTATGAGGGCTTCTATACCGGCATTCCCCGCTTTCTGAAAATGGTGATGCAAAGGCGTCATCTTAAAAATACGTTTGCCTGTTCCCTGTTTTTTCCGGGTACATTTAAAATAAGTAACCTGCAAGAGTACCGAAAGACTTTCGGCAAAAAACACGCCACATAAGATGGGGATAAGCAATTCTTTCCGGATAATCACGGCAAATACGGCAATGATACCTCCTAAGGTCAGGCTACCCGTATCGCCCATAAATACCTGCGCAGGGTATGAATTATACCACAGGAAACCCACCGTAGCTCCGAAAAACGCGGCGGCAAACACTACTAATTCCTCGGCGCCGGGGATAAACATGATATTCAGGAAAGAAGCAAACTCGGCATGGGCCGACATATAAGCCAGAATCCCCAAGGCTACCCCGATAATGGCCGAGTTTCCTGCGGCCAAGCCGTCCAGCCCGTCGGTCAGGTTGGCTCCGTTGGAAACGGCCGTTACAATAAAAATAACCACGAGTACAAACACCATCCACGTAGCTTCTTCCTGGTAAGAGCCGGCCCATTTTACCAAATAAGCATAATCAAAGTTGTTGTTTTTCAGGAAGGGAATAGTTGTTTTGGTCGACTTGGTTACTTCGGAATGTATCTTCACCTGTTCCACCGTATTGTCCTTATTGAGCAATTCCTTGTTTTCGCGTATCCCAACAGCCGGACTAAGGTATAAAACGAGGCCAACAATCAAGCCCAATCCTACTTGGCCGATAATCTTGAAACGGCCTTGCAGTCCTTCTTTATTTTTCAGAAAAACCTTGATGTAATCGTCGGCAAAACCGATACAGCCCAACCATATTGTAGTAATCAGCATCAATAGGAGGTAAATATTATTCAACCGGGCACAGAATAAGACCGGAATCAGAATCGCAATAATGATAATAACGCCTCCCATGGTGGGAGTGCCTTTTTTGCTTATCTGCCCTTCCAAGCCCAAATCGCGAACCGTTTCACCTATCTGCAATCGTTGCAATTTGTCAATAATTTTCCTTCCGATAGCCGTAGATATAAACAAAGATAGAATCAATGCCAAACCGGAACGGAAAGACACATATTTAAACATCCCCGCTCCGGGGAAATCCAACTGATCCAAATAGGTGAAAAGGTAGTACAACATCTTGTTCTTATTTAATTATTAAAAAGCGAATCGCTGCGATACCGACCAACGGGTTGTGTCGAGGCTCGAAAGCGGGCGGCGTCGAGGCTCGACGGTAAGCTGCGTCGAGGCTCAACGGTGGGAAGCGTCGAGGCTCGACGGTGGGTTGCGTCGAGGCTCGACGGAGGGAAGCGTCGAGGCTCGACATCCAACTGGGTATTTTGTTCTGCATTAACATATTCTTAGCTTCTCACGGTCGTCGAAGGGATATTTTACGCCTTTTATCTCCTGATAATCTTCGTGTCCTTTTCCGGCCACGAGGATTACATCTCCTTTCTTTGCCAGCCAAACGGCTGTCCGGATAGCTTGCTCACGGTTTTCGATGCACAAGGTTTGTTCTTTTTCCGCGGACGACAGGCCGGCCAGCATATCGTTCAGTATATCGTTCGGTTCTTCAAAACGAGGGTTATCGGACGTGAGAATCACGCGGTCGCTCAGGCGCACAGCCTCTTGTGCCATAAGGGGTCGCTTGCCTTTGTCGCGATTCCCTCCGGCGCCAACAACGGTGATGATATTTCCTTTATCGCCAAGTACTTCCCTGATACTGTTCAGCACATTGACCAAAGCGTCCGGCGTATGGGCATAGTCTACAATCGCCGTATAGCCAAGAGGCGAAGGAAGGGTTTCAAAACGTCCGGATACCGGCTGCAAAGCGCTAAGTTCTACCAATATCTCTTCCGGCTCTTTCCCCAAAGCAACTGCGGCGCCATAGACGGCCAAGAGATTATATGCGTTGAAACGGCCTACGAAACGCACCACAACCTCCCGACCGTTTATTATCAATTCCGTACCGTCGAAATGCGTTTCCAATATCTTTCCTTTGAAATCGGCCAACGTACGAAGCGAGTACGTCCGTTTCTCGGCCCTGGTATTTTGCAGCATCACAAGGCCGGTTTTATCGTCTATATTGGTTAGAGCGAAAGCCGTAGCGGGCAGAGCGTCGAAGAATGCTTTTTTGGCATTCAGATAGTTGTCTACCGTTTTGTGATAGTCCAAATGGTCGCGGGTTAGATTGGTAAATATACCTCCGTCGAACAACAAACCACTGATACGTTTCTGGTCTACGGCATGTGAACTGACTTCCATAAAAGCATATTCACACCCTGCTTCTACCATCTCGGCCAATAAAGCTTGCAAAGAAGCCGCATCGGGAGTTGTATGGGTAGCCGGAGAGGCTTTGCCGTCAATATAGTTGCAAACGGTAGAAATCAAGCCCACTTTGTGCCCCAGTTTACGAAACAATTCATAGAGCAGGGTGGCGATGGTTGTTTTCCCGTTCGTGCCGGTTACACCTACCAAGACCAATTTGTCCGAAGGATAATCGTACCAGGCAGCCAGGAGTAAGCCCAAGGCTTCTGCCGAGTCTTTTACGGCAACAAAAGCGGCTTTCTCCCGGAGCGATTCCGGAATCTCCTCACACACCACGGCAACGGCTCCCTTATCTATGGCGCTCTTTATATAGGCATGTCCGTCCGCAACCGTTCCTCGCACGGCCACGAACAACATTCCCGGCGTTATCTTGCGCGAGTCGGATTGTATACCGGCAATTTCGAGGTTCCCTCTCCCGTTGTCTTCCGATACACCTAACGCCTCTGTCAGTTTCTTTAGTTTCATATCTTTATTTCAAAGTAATTGTTATCGTATGCCCCTTGACTACCTGTTGCCCCGGTGCGACAGATTGCGACACCACGCGTCCTATCCCGGATAAACGAACCTGCAAGCCTGCACTTTCCAATAAGTAAACGGCATCTTTCGCTCCCATGCCCGTCACGCGAGGAACTTGTCCGTCCCGAATATGTATATCCGTGAATTTTACCTCATCGCCGTTGGCCGAAGCCAAAACCCAAGGCGATTTCACGCCGTTTCTATCCATGTCTATGTCCAATTCGTTCAATACCTGTCGAAGCGCCGTTTCTTCTCCATATTTAGGGGTAGGTATAAGAACGGCAACCGAATCGACGGGCAACTTTCGTATATCCAATTTCGTATGAGCGGCATAGATTCGTTCGGCCACATTTTTCACTACACTTCCCGACATGGCCCCTCCTGAGGGATAGAAAGAAGGCGAAGGTCGGCGGATAACGGCTATACAGGAATACATCGGCCGGTCGGCAGGGAAATAGCCGGCAAAAGTCACCTGATGCCCGTTGCCTCTATACCTTCCCCCCTCGGCTATCTGCGCCGTACCCGTTTTACCGGCGATACGGATGAGGGGAGAATAAGCCGGTTTTCCGGTACCATGCTCTACTACGCCCAACAACATATTCCGGATAATCTTAAGCGTCTTGCCGGAACAAATTGATTCCTTCACTACTTCGGGCGAGAAACGTTCTACCGTTTTACCGTCCTGCATAATTTCTTTGACAAATATCGGGCGCATCATTTTCCCATCGTTCGCTATCGCATTATAGAATGCCAGCATATAAATGGGAGGGATGCCCGACTCGTACCCGAACGAGAGCCAAGGCAAGGAGGATTTAGACCACCCCCTATCACCGGGCTTACGAATGAAAGGCTTCCCTGCTCCGGGAATATCTATCCGCAGGTCTTCCGTCAAACCGATACGGGACAAGCCTTCAATAAATTTTGCCGGGTTGTGCTCATAGCCTTTCAGAATAACCTTCGACACCCCTACGTTTGATGAGTTCCAGATAGCTTCTTCCACCGAAATATTGCTATTATAGCCTTCTCTGTGGGCGTTATGGTCTCGTATAGGTTCTCCATTTTTAAGATAATCATAGACTCCGTTTCCTGTTTCAATTCTATCGTTGGGACGGCAAACGCCATCTTCCAGAGCAACCATGATCGATGCAATTTTGAAGGTCGACCCAGGTTCCAACAAATCGGATATAGCCCGGTTCTTATCTTCTCCATAACCGGAAGCCGTACGCCCCATGTTGGTAATCGCCCGGATTTCACCTGTTTTTACTTCCATCACAATAATGGTTCCCGACTCTGCATTGGTACGCCTTAATTCGTTCAGCAAAGCTTTTTCCGTAATATCCTGTATCTCTATGTCGATAGTCGAACGGATGTCCATTCCTGCTACGGCCTCTATGATTGGTTTTTCCCTCCATACTCCCGCTTCACGGCGTATGGATTTCACTCCCGGTTTACCACGCAACAAAGAGTCGTATCTCATCTCCAACCCATACATTCCCCGCGATTTCCCTGCCGAATCGAGGCTACCATATACATCGCCTATTGTACGTAAAGCCAAGGTACCGAAAGGGTGTTGTCGTTGCACAAACGTTTCGTCCACAAAACCACTCTTGTTTCTCCCCAGACGTATAAAAGGGAATTGCCTGATTTCCTTCAAATCCGAGAAAGATATTTGTTTATGGTATAACGAATGTCTGCTTTTTTTCTTTTTGAGAGCGTCTTTTAGTTCTTTTTTAACCGTATTCTCGTCCATTCCGAACTTCTTGGCCAAATAGAAAGAAAGCGAATCGACTCCGTTCTTTCGAGCGTTTGCAATCGCTGTCGAGTCTGGGATCTTCCCTTTAGACACTTTCGGTTTTTGATAAAAAGCCAGGGTATCAATCGCTTCTCCTCGAAAGTCCATCAAGATTCGGTAACGAGGGAAACTGGTTGCCATCAGTCTACCGTCGACCGAATAAATATTACCCCGGTTGGGAATAATATCCCGGTCGGGTATTTTGGTACGTTCTCTTTCGGCGATAGTCAACCATTCTTTTTTCTCTACAAACGTAATTTTCAAGATATAAAAAACGATACCTGTTGCCACCACAAAAAGCAACAGACAGATCAATGCATACCTTATAAGTATTCCCTTATTAGATACTGCAGTGAGATCTTTAGATTCGTTCATATCTTCCATTTTCTATTTATACAGTTCGTAAGGAGGACTGTCGGGCACCTCCAGATTCAAGTGTTGTTTTTTTATTTGCTCTTCCACCATCGAAGGACGACTATATCCGGCCAGTTCAATCGAAATTGCAAGCGATTCTAATTGCATTTCACTCAATTCCTTCTTCAAACCATCAATTCTCCTTATTTTTAATATACAAGCATAGCGGTTACTTATAAATCCAATCGTAAGGATAACGATCAACACCACCATCTTTATATGCTTCACAAAAAAGTCTTCCTTCAGTATCCCTCCTCCAAGGATATAAACAAATGAGAGACGTCGCTGTTTTTTCTTTTTATTCTTCTTTTTCTCCTCCATCCTACAAGCCTCCTTCATTTTGTGCTACTTTTTCTGCTATCCGTAATTTTGCACTCCGCGAACGTGGGTTTCTCTGCACTTCGTCTTCCGGAGGTACAATCACTTTGTGATTAACTAAACGGAAAGGTGTATAAACGTTTCCATAAAAATCCTGCTCCATTTTTCCTTCCACATTTCCGGTTCGCATGAAACTTTTCACCATCCGGTCTTCCAACGAATGATAAGTAATAACGACCAAGCGTCCGCCGGGCTTTAAAATCGGCAATGTATGTTGCAACATTTCTTTCAAGGCGCACAACTCATCATTCACTTCAATACGCAAGGCCTGAAACACCTGAGCCAAGATTTTTTTCTCTTTATCCTTCCCGGTAAATGGTTTCAGCAGTTCTAATAAATCTTCTATTGTTTCTATTTTTTTTGCGTTACGGGCGCGAACCAACACAGCGGCCAGGTTTCGTGCCGCTTTTAATTCTCCATACCGATAAAACACATGCCCCAAAGCTTCTTCCGTATAGGTATTCAGCACGCCGGCCGCCGTACGTCCGGAACGGGTATTCATCCGCATATCCAAACATCCGTCAAAACGAAAAGAGAAACCTCTTTCCTTCGTATCAAAATGATGTGACGATACGCCCAAATCGGCGAATATGCCATCTACCCGTCCGTCCACCTGGTGATAACGCATAAAATTGTAGAGATAACGAAAGTTGCTGCGTACAAAAACAAAACGCGTATCCGAAGGTATGTTTTGTTCAGTATCTGCGTCCTGGTCAAACCCATATAAACGCCCCTTGTCATTCAAACGGTTTAAGATTGCAGCCGAATGTCCGCCACCGCCGAAAGTTACATCAACATAGATTCCCTCCGGACGAATATGCAAACCCTCAACACTCTCATTCAACATCACCGGCACATGATATGAAGTTAATTGCTCCTTCATTCTGTGTGTTTTTTGTTTTTATTTGTGTTTTTATGATTACTATCTGTGTCTTTTGGAGCGTAAAGTTATACATTTATAGATGAATCCTACAAATAGTTTGAAGAAAAAATATTTTTTTTTCTTCAAAACGGGACCGTCACACGATGAATTGGCATATTTCGATAACAAAAAGACAATACCCAAGGTGAAAAAAATACATCACCCCGGGTATTTCGCCTTTCTTTGCAAAAACTAAAATTAATCTAAAAGTTTAATCTTGATATTACGGAACCATACGTCGTCGCCATGATCCTGAAATCCGATATAGCCTTCTTTGTTTTCGCCTCCGCAATTCAATAGCAATTCGTAGGCCAACGGCCATTCTTCTTTGCTGAATTTGCTGACATCCAACATTTCCTTCCATTTCGGAGTCCACAAATGATATTCCACTACATTTTCTCCATTCTGGTTATGCACAATGGTTCCTTTGTAGGAGGTGATAGATATGGTATTCCATTCGCCAACCGGTTTGGCATTTTGCGGCTTGGCGGGAATCATATCATACAGCGAACCTGATTGGCGATTGCCGTCTTTGCCCATTTTGGCATCGGGATGATTTTCATTATCCAATACCTGACATTCCGGAGAAGATATATAGATAGGCTCACCTACTACTTCCTGGGCAAGATAGAAAATACCGGAATTAGAACCTTTGGCTACTTTCCATTCCAATTGCAGTTCAAAGTTTTTAAACTTATGGGCGAAAATAATATCGCCTCCATTGGAAGCGCCGGCTTCTCCGGCTCCCGATCCTTTGATTCTGATGGCATTGTCTTCAATGATCCAAGCTTCCGGCATATCTGCCCGATTATATCCTCTCCAGCCGTTAAATGTTTTACCGTCGAAAAGGGTAATCCATTCATCTGCGTCTTTCGGGAAATCGGCCAGATTAGCTTCCGGAAGTCCTTCGGCTAATTTATACTCAGGAACTGCAGCTTCCACCGTTGCTTCGTCGGTTGTGGATTGTTCTGCCTTTTTTCCTCCGCTGCAGGATGTGAAATAACACATCGTAAGAGCGGCACATGCGAATAATACTATTTTTTTCATTCTCTATATATTTAATTGTCTTTTACACAACATGAAAAAGATGACTTTTCTCAAGGCATATCTACCAATTTCCATCCGGCGCGATAGTTATGCTTTATCAAGCCTTCGGCAAATTGTCCGGCATTGATAGGATCTGTCCATATTTTGTTGAATTTCGGGTCTCCATCTACAATCTTGAAATCATCCTTGATGAGGATCTTTATTTCTTCGTTATCGGCTATATTCGTGAAGCGCATGTTTTCGCCATCCCACAATAATTCCTTGTTCAGGGTTTGCAGACGTACGGCCAATACGCCCATTACAACCATTTCGTTGAAGGGGCCGGCTTCCGAGAAGTTCGATTTAGGTAATACCCGGCTGGCAGGGCTTTCTCTACAAGCACGCAACCAGTCTTGTTCGTGTCCGCCGCGCATAGCATCCGCCACACGACGACATACCTTGGGTGCATTTGGCTTACGGCCGGAAAGCAACCAGGGATTCACACCGTAGCATCCGCATATCAGCGTATCTTTCGTGCCGTGGAAGATAACAGCGCCACCGGCGTCGTTCAAATCGCGTCCGGCGGGGTAGCCTTCCGGCAGATCGGGTTTCAAACCACCATCGTACCAATGCACTTCTACTTCGGGGAGCGCTACCTTAGGAAGGTTGTCGCGAGAAGGGAAGGTTAGCTTAACGTGTTGGGCTTGCGGGGCGCAGTCTTGCAATAATAAGGTTGATGAGCCTTGTACTTTTGTAGGATATCCCAGTTTCAGACCTTTGAAGACAGGGTGCAGGATGTGGCAAGCCATATCGCCTAATGCGCCGGTTCCGTAAGCCCACCATCCGCGCCAATTCCAAGGATGATAAATGTTATTGTAAGGTCTTTGTTCTGCCGGCCCGGTAAATAGGTCCCAATTCAGGGTGGAGGGTACTTTGTCCGCTTTTTCGGGAGCGTTTAGTCCCTGAGGCCAAATCGGGCGATCGGTAAAGGCTTCTACTTTGCGTACTTCGCCGATCTCTCCGTTCCATATCCATTCGCAAACTAAGTCAACACCTTCGCCGGAAGAGCCTTGATTACCCATCTGAGTGGCCACTTTGTATTTGGAGGCTAATTTGGTGAGCAAGCGAGATTCGTACACCGAATGTGTTAATGGTTTCTGGGTATAAACATGTTTGCCCAGCGTGATGGCGTCGGCAGAAATGATAGCGTGCGTATGGTCGGCCGTAGCTACAATTACTGCATCAATTTCTTTTCCCAGTTCATCATACAATTTACGATAATCCCAGTATTTTTTGGCTTGGGGATATTTATCGAATACGGGTTTCGCGTATTTCCAGTCTACGTCGCAAAGGGCTACAATATTTTCGGTAGTCGCTACATTGGAGAGGTTGGAATTACCCATACCGCCAATACCTATACCGGCTATATTCAGCTTGTCCGTAGGCGCTGTATATCCATGACTTTTCCCTAAAATGGTGTTGGGAACAATTGTTAAAGCTGCCGCGGCAGCCGTGCTCTTTTGAAGGAATGATCTTCTCGAAATGTTTGACATAATAATGATTTTTTTAGATTAGCAATAATCTTATATAAATGTTTATTTTTCTCACTCAGTTTAGTCTTAAATCGTCGCAAATATAACAAATAGGTGAGAATAAAAAGGTTTTTCTTTATCAAATAATTTTTTTTAACGAAAGCGTTTTGCGGGAGATCGACGGACCGTTTATTGCTTTTTGGAAGCGCGTTTTTTAGTTGCCGGTTTATCGCCGGCGGAGGTGATTATTTGCATGACTTCCGTCAAAGCGAGGGCCTTGGGATCTTTCACCGACGGGGGGAGCTTGTAGTTCTTACCCTGATAAGCGATATAGGGGCCATAGCGTCCGTTGCGTAATTCCAGATCCGGCGCTCCGTCGAAGGTCTTCAAACTGCGTTCGGCTTCTTTCTCGCGTTTGCCTTTTATCAATTCGATAGATTCCTCCAAAGAAATCGTCAGTGGATTCTGTTGCTTGGGGATGGAGATATATTTATTGTCGTGACGAACAAAGGGGCCGAATCGCCCAACGCCGGCCATGATTGTTTTACCTTCGTAATCGCCCACCGTGCGGGGAAGATCAAACAGTTTGAGGGCTTCCGGCAAGGTAATCGTTTCGATGGATTGACCTTTCTGAAGTGGAGCAAACTGTGGCTTGGGAGCATCTTTGTCGTCCGGATTGACGGCGCCCAATTGAGCCATGGGACCGAATCGACCTATCTTAACGTAGACCGGATGACCGCTCTTCGGGTCAATTCCCAACTCCCGCTCGCCCACTTTATGTTCGGCTTTGGACGTGGTAGACCGTTCTACCGTAGGATGAAATACTTTATAAAAACGGTCTATTGCGTCCGTCCAGTCCATTTCTCCTTCGGCTATGATGTCGAACTCTTTCTCTATGCCGGCCGTGAAGTTATAATCCAGCACGTCGGGAAAATATTCCATCAGGAAGTCGTTTACTACAATGCCGATATCTGTCGGCACGAGTTTGTTGCGGTCGGCGCCGGCCATTTCTTTCTTC
>JAISZY010000050.1 GCA_031284375.1 Tannerellaceae bacterium
ATAGTATTAGATTTAAGGTTAACAAAGTTTTGATTGGGGGATGTCGGGAGACATCCTTTAATCGTTTTTAATCCCTTCTTGTACACTACTGCTCACCAATTTCGGCAACTTCAATTTCAAATATCAACGTAGAATAAGCGGGGATTGTAACATTCCCTCTCGTATCTTTCTGTTCAGTTGAACTGTACCCTAATTCCTGTGGAATCCAAACCTCTCCTTTCTCTCCTTCCGTCATATACTGCAGAGCGACCGACCAACCTTCTATCACCGATGCGTATCCATTGAGGTTGGTCGAAGAACTATAGTTTGCTGCCGCCGGGCTAACGGCTGCAAGAAAGGGCAAATCATAGCGAGCGTCTTTCTTGTCGAACACCGTTCCGTCTATTAAAGCTCCTTGATAAAAAACTTTTACCCGGCTATTGTAGTATATCTGCTTCCCATTGCCGGGGTGTATTTGTTTGTAAAATATCACCCCATTATTGCTCAATGCTTTATAGCGCGTGTAAGCAGGGTCATACGTTTTGTCGTTGAAGGCTTTTTCATTAGCCAATTTCCAAGTATCATCCACAATCTCATCGTTGTCGTCGCTTCCGCAGGAAGGTGTAAATACAAAACAACAGATCATCCACCATACAAAGAGGTACTTCTTCATGTTCTCAACTGTTTATTTTCTTCAATAAATTCTTTAAACTCACTTTTTCGGCAATTATTCCATGCAACTTACCGATGGGTACTCTTTCCTGCTCCATTGTATCGCGGAAACGGATGGTAACCTGATTATCGTTCAATGTTTCATGGTCAATCGTGATGCAGTAGGGGGTGCCGATAGCATCCTGGCGGCGGTAACGTTTGCCGATAGAATCTTTCTCGTCATATTGGCAACGGAGGTCGAAGCGCAACATATCCATAATTTCTTCTGCTTTTTCGGGCAATCCATCTTTCTTTACCAAAGGCAATATGGCTAATTTGACAGGCGCTAAAGCTGCCGGCAATTTCAATACAACGCGAGTTTCTCCATTTTCCAATGATTCTTCGGCGTACGAACCGGAGATAAGGCTCAGGAAAACTCTGTCCACTCCGATGGAAGTTTCTATAACATAGGGGGTATAGCTCTGTCCTACTTCGGGGTCGAAATATTGCATCTTCTTGCCCGAATACTTTTCGTGCTGCCTCAGGTCGAAGTCCGTACGGCTATGGATTCCTTCTATTTCTTTGAACCCGAAAGGCATCTCAAATTCAATATCCGTGGCGGCATTTGCATAATGCGCCAACTTGTCATGGTCGTGATAGCGATATTTAGCATCACCCAGTCCCATCGCCTTATGCCAGGCAAGACGAGTTGTTTTCCATTGGGTGAACCATTCCATTTCCTCACCCGGTCGGACGAAGAACTGCATTTCCATTTGTTCGAACTCACGCATACGGAAAATGAATTGTCGGGCAACGATCTCATTTCGAAAAGCCTTTCCTATTTGGGCAATACCGAAAGGTATCTTCATACGCCCTGTTTTTTGCACGTTCAGGAAATTAACAAAGATACCTTGTGCTGTTTCCGGGCGCAGATAAATCTTCGTCGCTCCGTCTGCCGTCGAACCCATTTCGGTAGAAAACATCAGGTTAAACTGCCGCACTTCCGTCCAATTACGTGTTCCCGATACAGGACAAACAATTTCCGCATCCATAATAATCTGCCGAAGTTCCTCCAGATTCGACTCATTCAAGGCTTTAGTGAAACGAGCGTGTGTAACATCGCGTTTAGCCTGTTGTTCCAACACGCGAGGATTTGTAGCGCGAAATTGTGTTTCGTCGAAAGCATTGCCAAAGCGTTTAGCCGCTTTTTCTATTTCTTTTTCTATCTTTTCGTCTGTTTTCGCCAAATATTCTTCTACCAATATATCTGCACGATAACGCTTTTTCGAATCCTTATTATCAATCAGAGGATCGTTAAAAGCATCCACGTGGCCGGAAGCTTTCCAGATGGCAGGGTGCATAAAAATGGCAGAATCTATCCCAACTACGTTCTCATGCAGCAGCGTCATACTTTCCCACCAATATTTCTTGATATTGTTTTTCAGTTCTACTCCATGTGGGCCATAATCATACACCGCCCCCAATCCGTCGTAAACCTCTGACGAAGGAAACACAAAACCATACTCTTTGCAATGCGATACTATCTTTTTAAAACCATCTTCTTGTGCCATAATTTAAACGTAGTCTAAAATTTATAGATTCATTCGTAAGGTTGCAAAGTAAATGATTTTTTGGCAAATTCACAGGATTCCCAAGCTAAAAAAGAGCCGAAGACCGTCGAAGACTTTTCTACCCCCCCCACTTTCCCCTCATCTTTTTCTCCTATTTTTTTCCGCCCTTTTCACCCCCTCCTCTTTCTCAAAAAAAGTGTAACAAAAAAACCTTCGTTTAATTGCAACACATTTAAAAGTGACAAAAGACCGGAGGCAACCTGCAACTGTTGAACTAAATTATAGTAAACTCTATATTTTCTTTTAGTATTAATTTAAAAATTAAAGATTTATGAACAAAAAGTTTTTTACTTTGATTGCCGGCTT
>JAISZY010000166.1 GCA_031284375.1 Tannerellaceae bacterium
CTGACGAAACTGTCCGCCGCCCACCTCGCCCGCGAACGACGGAATATAGGGATGATTTTTCAGCATTTTAATCTCTTGGCTTCGCGCAATGTGGCCGACAATGTGGCTTTCCCCCTCGAACTGGCCGGTACGCCACGTGCCGAAACGAAGCGCAGGGTGTTGGAATTGCTCGAACTGGTAGGTCTCGGAAACAAAGCCGCCGATTATCCCGCCAAACTTTCCGGCGGACAGAAGCAACGGGTTGCCATTGCGCGCGCCTTGGCCAACAAACCGGGTATCCTCCTGTGCGACGAAGCCACCAGCGCCCTCGACCCCGCTACCACACGCCATATCCTGGCGCTGCTGAAGGAAATAAACCATACGATGCGCATCACCATCCTGCTCATTACGCACGAGATGGAGGTGGTAAAGGCAATATGCGACGATGTGGCCGTGCTGCGGGAAGGTTGCTTGGTGGAAAACGGATGGGATACGAACCTTTCTTATTTTATATAATCGTATGATAGATTTGTTTTTACAAGGTATATGGGAAACGCTCGTTATGACGTTTGCGTCCGGCTTCTTAGGCTTTGCCATGGGGTTGCCGCCGGGCGTTATCCTTTTTATTACGCGCCGGGGACAGATACGCGAAAACCGGGTGGCGAACACTCTCCTCTCGACCATTGTCAATGTGTTCCGGGCCATACCCTTCATCATTCTTATTGTGTGGATGATACCTTTCACACGGATGGTGGTGGGAACATCCATCGGCGTAAGCGCCGCCCTGGTTCCGCTCAGCGTGGGCGCCGCCCCGTTTATTGCCCGCATGGTAGAAAACAGCTTGCTGGAAGTGCCCTACGGGCTGATAGAAGCTTCGCGTGCCATGGGCGCGACTCCTTTTCAGATTATCCGGAAGGTATTGATTCCCGAAGCCCTGCCTTCGTTGGTGAATTGCATCACGATTACGCTCATCACCTTGGTAGGATATTCCGCCATGGGGGGAGCCGTGGGCGCCGGGGGACTGGGTCAGATAGGCTACCAGTACGGATACGTAGGATACGATACAACGATTATGAATATCGTGCTCGCCCTGCTGGTATTGTTGGTCTTTGCCATTCAGGCCGTTGGAAATTATATTTCCAAGAAAACCGATCATCGCACATAATATATTAATGTAATCCCCTTATGAAAAGAAAACCCATCACCCTCCTACTCCTTCTCCTGCCGGCCATCTGCTTGTTGGGATGCCGGCATGGAGCGAAAGAAGACGCCTTCTCCATCCGGGTAGGCGTTGTTTCGGGGCCGGAGTATGTCATAGCTCAAACGGCGCAACGTGTAGCAAAAGAAAAATACGGACTGGAGGTAGAACTCGTTGCTTTCAACGATTACATCATGCCGAATACCGCCCTTTTTCAAAAAGATATAGATGTAAATGTATTTCAGACCCTTCCTTTTCTGGAAGAACAATCCGCCGCACGCGGATACCGCTTCGTAGTGGTGGGCAATACGTTTGTCTATCCGATGGCCGCTTACTCGAAACAAATCAAGACCCTAAGCGAACTGAAAGAAGGTAGCTCCGTAGTAATACCCAACGACGCCACCAACGTAGGACGCGCCTTGCTGCTGCTGGAAAGCGCCGGACTGATACGGCTGAAGCCGGGCAAAGGATATACGCCTCGCCCGATAGATATAGAAGAGAATCGCCTGAAGCTGCATATCCTCGAACTCGAAGCTCCGCAATTGCCCCGCGCCTTGGACGACCGGCAGGTAAGTCTGGCCGTTATCAACAATAATTTTGCGGCAAAAGCAGGCCTTTTTCTCCGCGACGGCGTAATTGTAGAAGACAAAGATTCGCCTTACGTAAACCTTATCGTAGCCCGCGAAGACAACCAAGACGACGAAAAAGTAAAACTCTTTGTCCGCTCTTACCAAAGCGAAGAAGTAGTGGCCACCGCCCGGAAAGAATTTGGGGAAGGCGCCATCCCCGGTTGGTGATATGTAACCAATAATATATGTATATTTGCTTCCGTCAATACAAACTACAAACAGATATAAATTATGAACAAACGATTTTCTTCCCGGCTTATCCATTTGGGCGACCGGACAGGCGAATCGGTGTCGAGAAGCAAATCGATACCTATCGCCATGACTTCCGTGTTTTCTTTCGACGATGTAGAATCGCTCGACCAAGTATACGAAGGACAAGCCAAAGGCTACATCTATACCCGCAACGGGAATCCGGTGCACGACGCCTTGACCGAAATCATGTGCGGCATTGAAGAAGGAGAAGCCGCCTTGGCCTACGCTTCGGGGATGGGGGCTATTTCGCTCAGCATCCTTGCCCAGGTAAAAACCGGCGACCATATCATTGCCGCCCATGTGCTTTATGGCGGCAGTTTTCAGTTTATCAAGAGTGAACTCTCCCGCTTCGGCGTAAGCGTGACCTTTGTAGACGTCGTAAACGAAGATATCTCCGCGTACTTCCAACCCAATACGCGCCTCGTATACGTAGAAACCATTTCCAATCCTACGATGGAAGTTGTGAATCTGGAAACCTTGGCGAAGGTAACGCACCAACACGGAGCAAAACTGATTGTAGACAACTCGTTTGCTACGCCCGTTATTTGTCAGCCGCTCAGCCTGGGAGCCGACGTAGTAGTGTACAGCGCCACGAAATACATTGGCGGACATAGCGATGTAACGGCCGGAATCGTTGTGTCCGACCGGGAAACCATCGCCCGTATCTACGCCTCCGGTCTTTTATTCGGCCCCACCCTGAGTCCGTTCGACGGCTGGCTGCTTGTCAGAAGTCTCCGCACGCTGGAACTACGTATCCAACAACATGCCCGGAATGCGCTGGCGCTGGCCGAATACTTCGCCTCGCATCCCACCATCCGTAGCGTTTATTATCCGGGACTACCCTCCTCTCCAACTCATCCGGTAGCTCGGCGGATATTCAACAACAACCTGTTCGGCGGAATGTTGAGCATCGATTTGGCCGGAGGCGAACCACAGGCCTATGCCTTGTTGCGTCATCTGGAGAGCATCAAATTCGTTCCCAGTCTGGCAGGCGTGTCCACCACCACTTCTTATCCTGCCAAAACCTCGCACCGCGCACTCAGCGACGAAGAGTTGGAAAAAGCCCATATATCCAAAGGATTGATACGTATTTCGGTAGGATTGGAAGACATCGACGACATTATCGGCGAATTTGATGCAACCTTAGCAAAGATTTGCTGAAGAATCGCGCAAAATATCCGGCAACTGTTTTTATCTTTGGCGATAATAAATTATAAAAACAAATTGTCATGGGAATAAAAAAGAAAGGCGTGAAGAAAAATTTTGTTTTAGACACGAATGTCATTCTTCACGATTACAAATGCATTGAGAATTTTCAGGAGAACGACATCTTTCTCCCCATTGTAGTATTGGAAGAATTAGATAAGTTCAAGCGGGGAAGCGAACAAATCAATTACAACGCCCGCGAGTTTGTACGCGAGTTGGATTCGCTTACCGGCAACGATCTTTTCCTCAAAGGCGCCTCGCTCGGCCCCGGTCTGGGAACCTTATACATTGTAACGGGCGACAGATACCAGGAAAAAATAGCCCTCTCGTTTCCCGAACGCACACCGGACCATCGCATCCTTTCCTGCGCCATGAGTGTGGCGGAGAAACATCCCGGTATGCGCACCATTCTTGTGACCAAAGATATCAACCTCCGGATGAAATCCCGCTCGCTGGGTATCGAAGTAGAAGACTATATTACCGACAAAGTAGTGGATGTCGATATCTTTGCCCGTGCACAGGAAACGTACGAACAGATTGACCCCGACATCATAGACAAAATGTATAGTCAGCCGGAAGGAATCGACCCCGACCTGCTGGGACTTAAAACGATTCTCAATCCAAACGATTGCTTTATCTTAAAGAGTCTGCGAAACTCTGTATTAGCTCGTTACAATCCCTTTACCAATAAAGTGAAAAAGGTTGAAAAAGGAAGTAATTACGGTATACAGCCCCGTAATGCCGAACAATCTTTTGCCTTCGAAGTATTGAACGACCCCAATCTGAAATTAATCGGCATCACCGGAAAAGCCGGAACAGGGAAAACGTTGCTGGCGCTTGCTTCGGCGCTGAAGCAAATAGATACATATAAACAAATTTTGTTGGCGCGTCCCATCGTAACATTGGCAAATAAAGATATCGGATTCCTTCCGGGAGACGAAAAGCAAAAGACAGCCCCCTATATGCAACCTCTTTTCGATAACCTGAATGTGATTAAAGCGCAGTTCCCTCCCAACAGCTCCGACATACGCCGGATTGACGAATGGCAGAAAAATAATCATCTGATGATAGAGGCGCTTGCCTTTATCCGTGGACGCAGTTTGTCCGAAACATTCTGCATCATCGACGAGGCGCAGAACCTCACCCCGCACGAAGTGAAAACAATTATTACCCGTGCCGGCGAAGGAACAAAAATGGTATTTACCGGCGACCTTCAGCAAATAGATTCTCCCTACCTTGATGCACAAAGTAACGGGCTTGCTTATATGATAGACAAAATGAATGGCCAGGAGTTGTTTGCACACATCAATCTGATCAAAGGCGAACGAAGTTTACTTGCCGAATTAGCTTCCAATTTATTATAGAAGTGTAGGACAATCCTGGGACAATTCCTCTTTTGTTTCATGTTTATTGAGCAAAATATCTTTTCACAAATTTAATATGTTCCTTATGTTTAGTAAAGAAATTTATGCAGCCCGCAGGGCTAAGTTGAAGCAGACCATCGGATCCGGTTTGCTGTTGTTTTTGGGAAATAACGAGTCCGGAATGAATTATGCCGACAACACATATCACTTCCGGCAAGACTCCACCTTTTTGTATTTCTTCGGATTACCCTATGCCGATCTGAATGCGGTTATAGACATAGACAACGACAAAGAAATTATCTTTGGCGACGAACTTACCATTGATGCAATCGTATGGATGGGCATCCAACCTACGCTGAAGGAAAAAGGAGAAAGCGTAGGTATCACCGACATCCGTCCTTCCGTTGCCATAACCGATTACCTCAAGAATGCCGTTCAACAAAAGCAAACCATCCATTATTTGCCTACCTATCGCGCCGAACATCCGTTGAAGCTACTTACCTGGTTGGACATCTATCCGGGAGCGGAGAAACCATCCGTTCCATTCATTCTGGGCGTTGTGAACCAACGAAACTACAAGAGCGCCGAAGAAATAGTAGAAATAGATAAAGCTTGTGTCGTAACAGCCGACATGCATCTGACGGCCATGCGTATGGTGCGTCCGGGTATACGAGAAAGCGAAGTAGCCGCAGCCGTGGCGGAAGTGGCTTATTCCAGCAATTATCAACTCTCCTTCCCTATCATTGCCACGATTAACGGACAAACGCTCCATAATCATTATCATGGGAATCTGATTAAAAGCGGCGATATGTTGTTGCTGGATGCCGGAGCCGAGACCGAGATGGGTTATGCCGGAGATATGTCGTCTACCATTCCTGCCGATTCGCAGTTTACAACACGGCAGAAAGAAATATACGATATAGCCGTCGCTTCGCACGAAGCGGCCGTAGCCGCTATCTGTCCCGGCATCTTGTTTGAAGACGTATACAACCTATCGGCACGCGTCATTATGGAGGGATTGAAAGACCTGGGATTTGTAAAAGGAGATCCGGCGGAAGCCGTCCAGGCAGGCGCCCATGCACTCTTCTTCCCTTGCGGATTAGGTCACATGATGGGTTTGGATGTACACGATATGGAGAATTTGGGCGAAGTGTATGTAGGATACGACGGACGTCCCAAAAGCACACAGTTCGGACGTAAATCACTCCGGTTGGGGCGTAAACTGGAACCCGGCTTTGTTTTGACCATCGAACCGGGTATCTATTTCATTCCCGAATTGATAGACTTATGGAGAAGTCAGCAGAAGTTTACCGAATTTATCAACTACGAAAAAGTCGCTACGTACAAAGACTTCAGCGGCATCCGTAACGAAGAAGATTATCTGATTACCGAAACAGGCGCTCGCCTCTTGGGGAAGAAAATACCGTTACACACAAACGAAGTAGAAGCCTTACGATAAAAAAACGGAACGGGTCGGATGATTAGACAATCCGACCCGTTCACTTCTCGTTGATTCATTATTCTTTTAATCCATCTTCGCCAATTCATCCGGCGTTATGTTCTTCGCTACGATAACCCCTTTCTCATCAATAAGAAAATTGCTGAATCCCTTCTTCAAATTATACGTGCGGTATAACTTCGAGTTTTTCCCTTCTGTTTCGTGAAATTGCGTTGTTTCATCCAATTTGTCTATCCGTATAGTTTCCGAGAAAACAGATTCGCTCTCATCTAAAGAAATAGAACACAAGGCAATTTTGCCACTACTGATTTTACCTACTTCATTCGATAGTTTAATGTTACGTACTCTGGATTCGGCATTGTATGTTGCCCAGAAATTTAGTAAGGTGTAACGGTTCGAATGATTGCGGAAGTTGAAATTTCTTTCATTCCCTAAAGACTTTATTCTCGGAGCACGATCACCGGGTGATAACCCTTCCATATTCACGTCTTTCGATGCAGCCGACATGTACAATAGAACCGTCGTTCCCACGAGAACACAAGTTTTTACTTTCATAATGTAATATTTACGTTAAACATACGATAAGATCACGCTTTCGCTAAAGATATTCTTTATCACATTCGTATCTACCCGCGGATTACGATCTGCCTTCTTCAACCGGTTTCTGATTACTTCCTCATATCCTCCCCAATTGGATTTAAAAGTGATATCCACTCCACTGAAATGTGTTCTGAATAACCCTTTTTCTTTATAGAAATGTGGGTGTACACTTCCGTCCGGATGTTCTTTACTATAATAATAAAGTTCTATTTCATTTACAAAATAATGTGTCTTTCTCCCTCCGGATGTTTTTTCGATCCAAAAATTCAATAGTAAGTCTTTCGCTTTGCTTTGGTAGTTGCCATCAACAGGAAATGCCAAAAGTTCATGTAGTCTTCTCATTGTTTTTTATAAAGAAGAGGCTGTCTTTTTCGAGACAGCCTCCTGGGTTAGATATTTGCGACTAAATTTTACTCTGCAGTAGTTTCGGCAGGCGTTTCTGCGGCTTGTTGTTGTGCGGCAGCATTTTGCTCAGCTTTCTTTTTAGCTACTTTCTGAGCATTTGCTTTATTCACTTCCTTTTCAGCCTCCAAGCGTGCTGTCGAGGCCGCTTTAGCAGCTTCGTGTTCTTTGTCTTTCTGTTCCTGAGCATCTACTTGTTTGTTTTTTAACCAAGCCTGAAATTTTGTTTCTGCTGCTGCTTCATCAAAAGCGCCTTTTTTTACGCCTTCCAATAAATGTTTCTTCAACAAAACACCTTCACGGGAAAGGATACTACGAGTGGTATCGGTAGGTTGTGCACCTACTTGCAACCAATACAACGCTCTGTCGAAATTCAAATCTATTGTAGCAGGATTAGTGTTCGGATTATAAGAACCTACCCTTTCAATAAATCGTCCATCTCGTGGAGCCCTGCTGTCTGCGACTACGATCTGGTAAAAGGCATAACCTTTCCGACCGAATCTTTGCAATCTAACTTTTGTTGCCATGTTTGAATAATTAATTTAAGCTGTTTGTATTAGCGGCTGCAAAGGTATATGTATTTATTGATTATACAAGTTTTTTCAAACGATTTAAATGATTATTCGGATATGATTTTACGCTGCCCATCATTTTCTACAATAAACCCGCGACTGTATCTGAACATCATAAAAATTAATATACCGCCGTAAATGATTTGGCGCAT
>JAISZY010000212.1 GCA_031284375.1 Tannerellaceae bacterium
CCCAGGGCGTGGAAGGCAAACCGGTTCACGCCGTGCAGGAAGGGTACATCGCCCGTATCGTAGTAAGTCCGTGGGGATACGGCCATGCGCTTTACATCCACCATCCCAACGGTACGACCGGCGTGTATGGGCATTTGCAAAGGTTTGTAAACCCCGTAGCGGATTATGTACAAAAAGAGCAGTATGCCCAAGAACGTTTTGCGGTAGATTTATCGCTCTTGCCGGAACAATTTCCCGTAAAGAAGAACCAAATCATCGCCTTGGCCGGCAATACAGGCAGTTCGTCCGGCCCGCATCTTCACTTTGAGATACGAAACACCGAAACGGGTTTCTTATACGACCCGCTGGAGTACTATCAAACACAGGTGCAAGACAGTCGCCCGCCCAAAATCGAAGGCTTTACCATCTATCCCATGGAAGGACGGGGCAGCGTAAACGGCAGCGCCCGGAAGGCGGAACTGAAAATGCCCGTAGGAAAAATCGAAGCCTGGGGAGACATCGGCTTTGCCGTAAAAGCATACGACTACATGGACGGAACGTCCAATATCTACGGCGTGCGGAGGTTGGCCATGGCCGTAGACAGTCAGGTAATTTTCGGCAGTAACCTGAGCGGCTTCTCGCTCGACGAAACACGCTACATCAATAGTTTTATCGACTACGAAGCCTGGACGGAACATCGCTCTTTCTACATGAAAA
Source organism: Tannerellaceae bacterium (assembly GCA_031284375.1). Lineage (GTDB taxonomy): Bacteria > Bacteroidota > Bacteroidia > Bacteroidales > Tannerellaceae > DFXE01. The sequence continues at coordinate 697 of JAISZY010000212.1, forward strand.
CCTTCGTAGAGCCGGGCAATCGGCTGAGTTTTATTAAGAGCCTCAACCGGGGTATTATCCGTATCAACCAAGAGCGAACCTACCGGATAGTCTTTCGTTTGAGGGATTTGTACGGAAATCTAACGCAACAGACCGTCTTTGTGGAAGGAAAAAGACAAGACATCACCTCGCCCGATACGGAGGGAGAATACTTTCACTGGCGAGGAGAAAATCGCTTCGGCGCCAAAGGTATCCGCCTCCTTATCCCACCGGGCAATCTGTACGACGATATCTACTTCCAATACGCCGTACAGCCAAGGGAGGGAACCTTGGCCGATGTGCATACGCTGCACAAGCCCACCATTCCGTTGCACGGTAATGCGCTTTTGTCGCTTCACCTGCCCACGGATACGCCGGACGATATACAAAAGTACGGCATTGTACGTCTGCAAAACAAACGCGCTCTGTGGATAGGAGGCACGTACAGGAACGGATGGATTGATGCCAATATCCGCCACTTTGGCAGCTATACCATCATGCCGGATACTCAGCCGCCACGCATCACGCCCATCCGCCCGGCCACATGGGTAACCGGACGGTGCATTACGCTCTATATCGCCGACAATCTGAGCGGCATCCAAACCTACCGTGGAGAAATAGACGGACAATTCGCCCTGTTCGAATGGGATGGGAAGAAAGGACTTGTATCGTATCGCTTCGACGGAAAACGCCTTGCGCGAGGGACGCACAGTTTGAGGTTTACGGTTACGGACGTTTGCGGCAATTCATCGGAATATAATCATTCCTTTGTTTGGTAATTAACCGGGGTTTTATTCTAAATTTGTGTCCGAATTATTTGTAATACAAACATTATCATGAAAACAAACGAAGAGTTTATACAGATCCTCAAACAATTTTGTCCGGAAGAGCAGTTCCTTTCGGTAGAGCCTTTCGGAAACGGGCATATCAACGATACGCTGAAGGTAACAACCGGAAACGGAGAGGCGAAATATGTGTTGCAACGCATCAATCATCACATATTTACGAACGTGGATATGCTTCAGAACAACATTCGCATCGTTACCTCCCATATCCGCCGCAAATTAACGGAACGGGGCGAAACGGATATCAATCGCAAGGTATTGACATTCCTACCAACCACCCATGGCGCCTATTATCATTTCGACGGCGAAAATTATTGGCGGCTCTGCCTGTTTATCCCACACAGTCGGAGCTACGAAAGCGTTAGCCCCGAACTGTCTTATCTGGCAGGCAAAGCCTTTGGCGATTTCCAATCCATGCTGGCAGACATACCCGAAGGCACATTGGGCGAAACGATTCCGAACTTTCACCACATGGAGTTCCGCCTCCGGCAATTCTACGATGCCCTGAAAGCCAATGCCGCCGGACGAGCCGGCGAGACGACTCACCTGATAACCGAAATAGAACAACGAGCCGAAGCCATGTGCATCCAGGAGGCGCTGTATCGCGAAGGAAAATTGAAGAAACGGATCAATCACTGCGATACGAAAGTAAATAATGTATTGTTCGACGAATACAGCAATGACGTGCTTTGCGTAATCGACTTAGACACCGTCATGCCCGGCTTTGTTCTGTCCGACATCGGCGACTTTATCCGCACGGGAGCCAATACGGGAGCCGAAGACGACGAGAACCTCCACAACGTATCCGTTCATATAGACATCTTCAAAGCCTACGCCCAAGGCTATATGGAGACCGCCCAAGCCTTTCTCTCCCCCACCGAAATACGTTTGCTGCCCTACGGCGGACGTTTGCTCACCTACATGCAAACCGTTCGTTTCCTTACCGATTATCTTAATGGCGATACCTATTACAAGATTCATCACCCCAAGCATAATCTGCAACGCGCAATGGCGCAATTCAAACTCCTCCAAAGTTTGGAAGCTCACGCAGAAGAAATGGATATATTTATCAACAAATGGCTATAACAATGAAAGACTACTTCCATATCCGGACGCTTATTGCCGGATTGACGTTACTCGTTTTGGCGAATTGTACCCAAGACAGTAAGATAGACGACAATACGGAAGACAACTTCCTTCCCAACGAACAAGTGTTGCGCGCTTTCGATACCAGATACCCCGATGCTACCGGCGTGGCCTGGTTTGTAGAAGACGGTTATTATGTGGCCGATTTTATGCTGAACTCCCGAATCGCTTCCGCCTGGTTCGGAACCGAAGGAGAATGGAGGTTGGGAAGAATACCCACGTCGTATGGCGAGGTAGAACCCGTTGTGTCGGATGCTTTCCGCCATACTTCCTATGCCGACTGGGAGGTAAAGGAAACCTATACGCTTAATCGCAAAGAATTGGCTCCGGTTTATACCCTTAGCGTAACCAACAGTCATACGCTTTCGAACTTATACTTTACCCGCAACGGCGATTTTATAAAAGTAATAGATGATGCGAACAATCGCACGGATGCGCCCATCGTTATCCCCGCCGCATTGACGAAGGCGATTGACAAACTTTTTACCGGTATCGAAATCGTAGACGTTTCGGTAATCGACGTTATCAATTCCGAAGTAAGCGTAGGCATACTTAAAAACAATCTCTATCTGACGGCTATCTTCAATAAAAGCTATGCGTGGATTGTAAACTTCTGGACCATGACGCCCCAAACTATCCCGCCCGTGGTATGGGAGGGGTTTAACGCTTCTCCTTATGCCGATCTATCCCTGTCGCGCATCCGGGCGATGGAGAGCGCTACGGCAACAACTTACTTGTTCTACCTCGTCAAAAACAATAAGACCATGATTGCGGAATTTAATAGCAATGGACACTTAACTACGGTCATTTCCCGAAACCATGTCATGGCAAAATACTTATTAACCATATAATTCAGAACATACGAAGCGGAGCGGGGCGTGCGTGTTTCGGCGGCGAGGATGGCGCCCGATGCTTTGTAAGCAAAGGGTTGGATATGCAGATGCGTCCGGAAATCCACCTCGCGCGCTCCCATCAGTTTAAACAACGTTTCCTTTGCACACCAGCAGAGCAGGAGATGCTCTGTTTCGTGCTGCGCATCTATCATGCTTTCTTCCTCCGGACGCATAAAACGGCTGCGCACCTTTTGGATGCGGGGGTGAAGGTATTCTATATCGATTCCTGTGGGCGATTGCTCGTTCAGTATAACGGCGGCAAAACCTTGGGTGTGCGAGATGCTGAGGTGGATGTGTATCTCCGGCAGATACGGCGCTCCATCCTCCCGGTAAGCAACAGGCGTTTCCCGGCCGAGGAGTTCCTTTAGCAACACCCGGACGGCCAGCCATTCCTGTTTGCGCTTCTCGGTTCGGATATCTTCGGGCAAAAGCGGATAATCCCGCCGCATCAAGAGGGAGAGCAATTCTGCCGAACTCTCTTCTATCTTCCATACGCCACAGAGCGATTCTTTATGTAGAAGAAACAACGGCATTATTTCCAGTAGAAAGATTGAATCAGTTCCATGATGTCGTCCTTCAGATACCGGGTTACCGGCGCGAGCGAATCGGCATCGGGAGGGCGGTTGTAGAGTAAAGCTCCGCGGAAAAAATTCGCCATACTATCCGTTACCGTAAATTGTATGGGCGAGGCCGAAGCGCCATCCGATTCGTACAGCAAGGCATAGACTTTCTTCTCCGGATGCTCGTACGCTTGCTGCGTCATGCGACCGGCGCCCTTGGTCTGACGGGAAACCAGGGCGCGCGATTCGCGGCCAAGCGCCTCCATCGAAGAAGGAGTAGCCGGCAGATACGTACAATATATTTTTGCTTCCAAGGCAGGATAAGATATATTTATCCACTTCTCCTGAACGTCTTTCGGAGGATACTCCACCGTTGCGAGCGTAGATATCCGGAAGCCGAAGGGGAGACTGTCGGCCGAAAGCGTTCGATACATGGCTTCAGGCAGTTCGATACGAAAATATCCGCGAGGCTTCGGCGTATAAGACGTACAGGAAAAAGTAAGACATATTATCAGGAAAGCTCCTGTCATGCAGCCTGCCGGTTTGTCAAAACGGAAGGTCATCGGCTTCGTTTGCCTCGGAGGGAAGAGAAGGCGTTGCAGACTGAGGGGAAGGCTGAGGCAGGGGCGTTGTCGCAGGCTGAGGATTGGAAGGCGCAGAAGAGGCGGTTTGTTCGGACTGCGTTTCTACGTTCCGGTTTCCCATGCTGAAAAACTCCACCTTGTCGGCATACACTTCGGTTACATATCGTTTGATACCGCTTGGGTCGTCGTACGTACGGGTACGTATTTTACCCTCCACATAGAGGCCGGCGCCCTTTTTCACCCATTTCTCTACAAAGGCAGCCGTATCGCGCCGCGCTACGATATTGTGCCATTCGGTACGTTCGGGCACTACGGTTCCATTGGACAACGTATAGCCTCTTTCGGTAGTTGCCAGCGGGAAGTTGGCCGTTGCAGCTCCGTTGTCGAAGTAACGTACATCGGGGTCTTTGCCTACGTTACCAATCAATAATACTTTATTCAGATACATAAGAAGGAGATTTTTGTTTTGTATGATACATAATTAAACTCTTGGCAAAGGTAATGAAAAACCGGCATTAAAAAGGAACCATCCTGCAAGGCGGCGTTGAAGGCGCCGGGCGTCCGACCCTCAGGGGTCGAGCGATACTGCAAAAAACGGGGTGTAAAACGCTCCGTTGCGGCGAGGGTCTGCGTTTTACAAACGCTCCAAGCCATAAGGGGAGGAAATTTTGTATCTCTACCGGTATACCGGCTACCCTGCCCCGGTTTTTTAAACTCATTTCGTACAAATATAAAAGTTATCATGTACTTTTGTTGTTCCAATAATAAAGCAAAGATGTTTAAAGAATTGTTCAAAATAGTCCTATCTCTTGCTTCCAATGCAGAGCTTACGTGGGAAAAATTGGCCGGGAAGGAAGAAAAGGGAGACGAATTTTTGTCGAGGTTCTTATATCCGTTCATCGGACTGATAGCCGCGAGCGCCTTTATCGGAGTTTTGTTTGCGGAAGAAAGTTTTAGCATAGAATACGCCCTCAAGAAAACGGTCAAGGCCTCGGTTTCTTCTTTCGGCGGATTTTACCTTGCGGCCTATTTGCTGAATAAACTGTGGGAAAGTTTTTTCAAACAGAAAGACAATCTAACGCTATGCCGGCGCTTTGTCGGTTATGCTTCGATACCCATGTTTACTGTTTACATCATTTTAGCCCTGATGCCCATGCAACCCCTGCTGGACTTTGTGCTGCTACGTATGCTTGTACTATACCTGTGCACAGGCTATATCGTATGGGAAGGAAGCCGGTCTTATATGAAGATAACGGAAGACGGTCGAATCATATTCACGGTGATTACCGCCTTTCTGATTGTCTCGGCGCCTGAACTCATAAACATGATTCTCTTTATACTGATGCCGGGAATGCGGATTTGATTTTAAAATTGTATTACAACATGAAGACTATTAACTTACATTGCATCTTATTCCTTCTTTTCATCTCCTGCCAAGGAGATAAGAAAAAAGAAGATGTTGTTCGGTTGGTTACTGAATGGCAGGGGAAGAAGATTATCTTTCCGGAGAATACGGTATTTACCCGCTACCTGACGGATACGACGGATTACCGGATACCAGAATCGGAATATAAAGTATTGGTATATGTGGATTCTGTGGGATGCACGGCATGTAAATTGCAACTGTCACGGTGGAAAGAGTTGATTGCCTATACAGATTCCATCACTGGAGGTAATATCCCGTTTTTATTCTTTTTACAAGCTAAAGACTATAGGGAGATGCGTTATATATTGAAATCGAATAGTTTCGACATACCAATATGCGTAGACCCAGAAGACAGGCTGAACAAGCTAAACCGTTTCCCTTCGGACGTGTCGTTCCAGACTTTTCTGCTGGATAAAGAAAACAAGGTGGTAGTGGTAGGCAACCCCATTCACAATCCGGCGGTAAGAGAATTATACCTGCAACAGATAGGCAGGCAAGACTATCCGCAGGATATACAGACTAAGAGTAGTGTTTGGGTTGATGCAACTAACGTAGATATGGGCGTATTTGGAAAGTCGGAAATGAAGCAAGCCGTCTTTACGTTGCAAAATATCGGAAATACCCCTTTGGTAATAGTCGATGTTGCCGTAGTTTCGGTTGTTGAAAAGATAAATACAGCCATCAAAACAAAAGTATTATTATTGTAAATTAAAATTTCAGAGAATTATGAAAAAGAAAGTTTTCATTTCGTTTTTGCTTGTAACGATTGCTGTTGCAATTGGCTGGAATCTCAGCCAAAGTAAGAATAAGGTAGCTTTGTCAGATGCGGTATTATCTAATGCGGATGCATTGGCAAATATAAATCCTATGTGTCCTAATGGATGTTTAGATGCAGGAGGACTTTGTTACTGTAATGGGTGGCATTTCTACCGGGATGCTGCTGGGATATATTAATAGTTGACTCTTGTGATGTTGCATCATTATGAGATACAACATCACACTTTTACATTACATAAAATATTTAGTATATTATTGCGTCAATATATATGAAGAATTTATTCAACATCTTCCTCCTCTCCGCCGTCGGTTGGAGCTGCACGCACAACACTGGGACGGAAAAATATCAGGGTAAGCGGGATCGTATTATTAATGTGCGGGATAAGGTGAAGGAAATAAAGATAGACGATGTCTTGCTCGGTAATATAACCTGTCAGTATCTGATAGACGATTACCTGATGATAAGCGATTATAAGTCACCGGACAAAACTATACATCTATTCGACAAGAATACATATCGTTATGTTACCAGTACCGCGCCAAGAGGGCAGGGACCCGGCGAAATCGCAGAGTTGGGATATACGGGAATAGATGAAGCCAAACGTCGATTCTATGTGACCGATCTTGGAAAGTTAAGAATATTGGAATACAAATTAGACAGCGTTCTGAGCAATCCTCTATATATGCCGGAAGAAAAAAAGAAACTGAACGAGAGCAAATTTCCACACAGTTATCATTATATCCACGATACGCTTTGTGTCGGTATAATTGTTGAACCTGTTGGAAATGCGGATTTCAAACAAATGGTTGGCAAATGGAATATGGCTACAGGAGCAATTGAACCGATGAAATATGAACATCCCGGAATAGAAAAGAAACGTATCGGCCTTGCCGTATCCACGGAGCATGGAATCTATGTGGAATGTTATGCAAACTACGACTTGCTGACAATCTGTACGCTGGATGGTGAACTGAGGTATAACATCTATGAGCGGAATCAGGATAATACAAGATCAACCCCGATGTTTTATTATAATTCGGTTGCATTCTGCGGCGATAAGATTATGGCGCTCTATTGTGGGAAAATTTCTCATTTCAGAAACGAAACAGGAGGAATAACGGTAAATTATCCAACCCAACTTATCGTTTTCAACCTTCAGGGCGATTATCTCCAAACTTTAGAAGTTGGATATAAAATAAACGATTTCTGCTACGACAAAGAAAACAACCGCCTTATCCTAACAATGAACGACGACATCCAGGTTGGTTATTTAGACCTCGGTGAGTTGGATTTTTAGACTTCACGAAAATACGAATAAGAATAAGATGAAAGAAAAATTGCAAAGTACTATACAGATAAAAAACAAACGGGCAACGTTCGACTACGAATTGCTCGAAACCTTTACGGCCGGTCTCGTCCTCACCGGAACGGAGATTAAATCGATCCGCCTGGGCAAGGCAAGCTTGGTAGACACCTATTGCATCGTAGAAAGAGGCGAATTGTGGGTGAAGAATATGTACGTAGCCGAATATTTTTACGGTACGTACAATAATCATACGGCACGCCGCGACCGTAAATTGCTGCTCACAAAAAAGGAATTGAAAAAGATAGACGGTAGCGCCAAAAACGCCGGCCTGACCATCGTTCCCACCCGGTTGTTTATCAACGAAAAAGGATTGGCCAAGATTGTAATAGCCATTGCCAAAGGAAAGAAAGAATACGATAAACGCGAAGCCATCAAACATCGCGACGACAAACGCGAAATGGACCGCGCATTTAAACAGTAAATATGAATACAACAACTGCCAAAGTACGTAAGTGCATCAAACAAGCGCTACCTAAATCGGTGAAAACCTGTCTGTGGCTTCTCAAAATCATATTGCCCATCTCATTGGCCGTACGATTACTCCAGTATTCGGGACTGCTGGGAGAGTTCTCCGCCTGGCTGGAACCCGTTTTTTCCCTCGTCGGCTTGCCGGGCGAGACCGCCATTGTCTTTCTTACCAGCGTATTCTGCCCCCTGTATGCCCCCATCGCCCTCATATCGTCCATGGCGCTGGGAGTACGCGAAGCAACCATCCTGGCCTTGATGTGCTTAGTGTCGCACAATCTGATTGTAGAATCTTCCGTACAGGCCAAAACCGGGTCGCACTTTTGGGAAATAACCTTGCTGCTCCTGCTGATGAGTTTTGTCATCGCCTTTAGCCTGAACCGCATCATGCCTCAAACGGGATGGGGAACGGTGGGAGTAACCGTAAGCGCGGCCACGGGAAGCAATCTGTGGGACGTGCTGGCGCTCTGGTTTATGAGTTCGATGAAAGTGATACTCACCATCGTACTGATTGTTACTTCCCTGATGATACTCCACTACCTCCTCGAAGAGTTTCGCCTGATGCGGGGACTCTCTACCGTCTTCGCCCCGCTGATGAACGTCTTCGGGCTTCCCCGCGATACGGCCTTTCTCTGGCTCGTAGGCAACGTAGTAGGACTTGCCTACGGCGGAGCCATCATGGTAGAACAGGTAGAACAGAAAAAACTCTCGTACAAAAACGGCAACCTCCTGAACTACCATTTAGCCGTAAACCATTCCATGCTGGAAGACACCATCATCTTTGTAGCCATCGGTATTCCCGCCCTTTGGATACTGATACCCCGGCTTGTTTTTGCCGCTGCCGCCGTATGGCTTCGCCGGTTGTTTAATTCTATGTATATATCGCGAAAAATAAAAACATCCTCATGAACAAAAATACATTTCTCCAACTCCTCCGGGAGCGTATCCTGATACTCGACGGCGCAATGGGAAGCCTGATACAGGGCTATAAACCCACCGAAAAAGATTACAGAGGAGAACGCTTTGCCGGATTCCCTCTTGACCAGGCCGGCAACAACGACCTCCTCTCCCTCACCCGCCCCGATATCATCGGCAACATCTATCGCTCGTACTTAGACGCCGGAGCAGACATCTTTTCTACCAATACCTTCAATGCCAATGCCATCTCGATGGCCGACTACGGTATGCAGTCCTGCGTGGCCGAGATGAACCGGGCGGCCGCCCAATTAGCGCGACAAACAGCCGACGCTTTCATGGCCGAACATCCCGGACGAACCGTCTTCGTAGCCGGCTCGGTAGGCCCTACCAACAAAACGGCCTCGATGAGTCCCGACGTAAACGACCCCGCCTGCCGGGCTGTCCGTTATGCCGACCTCTACCTCGCCTACAAAGAACAAATCGCCGCCTTGGCCGAAGGCGGAGCAGACATCATCCTCATCGAAACCGTATTCGATACGCTCAATGCCAAAGCCGCCCTGGAAGCAACCGGCGCAGCAATGAAAGAACACGGCAAAGACCTGCCCGTAATGCTCTCCGTAACCCTTTCGGCACAGGGAGGACGCACCTTTTCCGGACAAACACTGGCCGCTTTCCTTGCCTCCGTCGAACATGCCGATATCGTAAGCGTAGGACTGAACTGCTCGTTCGGAGCCGCCGATATGATGCCTTACCTGCAGGAACTTGCCCGGCAAGCTCCTTACTATATCAGCGCGCACCCCAACGCCGGAATACCCAACAGTTTCGGACTATACGACGAAACGCCGGACCGTATGGCGCAACACATCCAAGCATTTATAGACGAACGATTGGTAAATATCGTAGGCGGCTGTTGCGGAACAACGCCGGCACACATCGCCCGGTATGCCGCCCTGGTGAAAGATGCCCAACCGCACGTACCGGCATCTCCGCCCGAAGCGCTCCGGCTTTCCGGATTGGAATTGCTGGAAATAAAACCGGACAACAACTTTGTGAATATCGGCGAACGATGCAACGTAGCCGGCTCGCGCAAGTTTCTTCGCCTGATAAAAGAAGGACATTACGAAGAAGCCCTCTCCATCGCCCGCCGGCAGGTAGAAGACGGCGCGCAGGTGATAGACATAAACATGGACGACGGTATGCTCGACGCCGTAAAGGAAATGACTACTTTCCTGAACTTAGTCGCCTCCGAACCGGATATCGCCCGCGTCCCCCTCATGATAGACTCCTCCCAATGGGACGTAATCGAACAAGCCTTGATGTGCGCTCAGGGAAAGAGCATCGTCAATTCCATCAGCCTGAAAGAAGGCGAAGAAACCTTCCTGTCTCATGCCCGGCGCATCAAACAACTGGGCGCTGCCACCGTTGTGATGGCTTTCGACGAAAAAGGACAAGCCGATACCTTCGAACGGAAAATAGAAGTATGCCGGCGTGCCTATCATCTGCTGGTAGAAAAGGCGGGATTCAATCCGCACAACATCATATTCGACCCCAACGTATTGGCCATCGCCACCGGTATGGAAGAACACAACCGGTATGGTTTCGACTTTATCCGCGCCGTAGAATGGATCAAGCAAAACCTGCCCGGCGCCAGCGTGAGCGGCGGCGTAAGCAACCTGTCTTTCTCCTTCCGCGGAAACAACCATGTACGCGAAGCCATCCACGCCGTATTTCTCTATCACGCCATCGGCAAAGGAATGGATATGGGAATTGTGAATCCTTCTACAACCATTATGTACGAAGACGTAGAACCCTCCTTCCGCTCCCTGCTCGAAGACGTACTCCTGTACCGCCGCCCCGAAGCAACCGAAGAACTCATTACCTACGCTCAGCAGATACATGTAGAAACTTCATCTCCGGAGATAGCCGCCAAACAGGACGCCTGGCGAGAAACAACACTCCCCGAACGCTTGGAATATGCCTTGAAAAAAGGTGTTACCGACTTTCTGGATGAAGACCTGGAAGAAGCGCTCCGCTTCTATCCCCGAGCCGTAGACATCATAGACGGTCCGTTGATGAGCGGAATGAACAAAGTAGGCGAACTCTTCGGCGCCGGAAAAATGTTCCTCCCGCAGGTGGTGAAGACGGCGCGTACCATGAAGAAAGCCGTAACCATTCTTCAACCGGCCATCGAACAGGCAAAGGCTTCAACCGGCAAGACCAAGGCGGGCAAAGTAGTATTTGCTACCGTGAAAGGAGACGTGCACGACATAGGGAAAAACATCGTTTCCATTGTCCTTACCTGCAATAACTACGAGGTGATAGACCTGGGCGTAATGGTTCCTGCCGACGTTATTGTACAAACAGCCATAGCCGAACAACCCGACTTAGTATGTCTCTCCGGACTTATCACTCCTTCGCTGGAAGAAATGGTGCATGTAACGGAAGAAATGCAAAAGGCCGGCCTCGCCATCCCCGTGATGATAGGTGGCGCCACAACCTCGAAACTACATACGGCCGTCAAAATAGCCCCCCATTACACCTATCCGGTGATACACGTTACCGACGCCTCGCAAGCTCCACTCGTGGCCGCCAAACTATTAAACCCCGATACCCGCAAGGATTTTATAGACGAACTGAACCGCGAATACAAAAGACTCTGCCGCTCGCTCGAAACAAAACAGGAAGAACTTGTCTCGCTCACGTATGCCAGGAAACACCCCATACCGATAGACTGGGCTAACTATCATCCGGTAAAGCCCGCACACGAAGGCGCACACATCCTCGACCATATTCCCGTGGAAACCATCCGCCCCTATATCAACTGGAAATTCTTTTTCCTTGCCTGGAAACTCAGCGGACGCTACGCCAACGACATAGAAGAACGCGCCAAAGCGGAAGAAGCCCTGAAACTGTACGAAGACGCAACCCGGCTGCTCGACCAATTAGCCGCAACAAACCTGCACTGTTGCAAAGCGCTGTACGGCTTCTTCCCGGCAAACAGCGAAGGAGACAATATCCTCTTGCCCCAAAATAACCTTTCTTTCCCCACGCTACGCGGGCAAACGCGGAAAGAAGACGATGTGTACAAATCGCTTGCCGACTACCTTTTGCCCCTTTCCGAAGGACGTACAGACTATATCGGCGCCTTTGCCGTAACCGCCGGAGCCGGTATCGAACAAATGCAACAAACCTTCGAAGCCGAAGCCGACGCCTATTCCTCCATGCTCCTCCAAAGCCTGACCGACCGCTTAGCCGAAGCCTCGGCCGAATATCTCCACGAGAAAGTACGTCGCGAATTTTGGGGTTATGCGCCCGGCGAAGCGCTGAGTATCCCCGAACTCTTTCAGGTGAAATACCAAGGGATACGCCCCGCCATCGGCTACCCTTCCTTGCCCGACCAATTATTGAACTTCAACGTAGACGCCTTGCTTGATTTCTCCCAAATCGGCATACGTCTCACCGAGAACGGCGCCATGTATCCCACCGCTTCGGTAAGCGGTCTCTACATCGCTCATCCCAACGCCTCCTATTTTATGATTGGTTCCATCGACGAAGAACAACTCTTCGACTATGCCCGCCGGCGCAACCTGAGCGAAGCCGACGCCCGGCGCCTGCTGAGCAAAAACCTCCGATAAGGCGTCAGGCAGGGGGATAGAACGTGTGCAGACGGGATGATGGAGGGAGATGTAACTGATATTTATATTCCACGCGGTATTGTTTTGTGCATTGCCTGCCGGCATAGAA
>JAISZY010000218.1 GCA_031284375.1 Tannerellaceae bacterium
TAACAAACAATTATTACACCGTTCAAATACCTTGGGATAACGTATCCATACAGGAAAAAACGCCCTATCTACAAGTTATAAACGACCGCATATTTGAATTAGACAACCGGGTGATGAAAGTAAACGCTTCGCTGGGCGATACCACTTCGCATATCTTTTTCTGCAACTCGGAAGGAGTTATGTATTACGACTACCGACCGATGGTAACCTTAGGAGCCACCTGTATCATGCAGGAAAACGGAAAGATAGAAAACTCGTACGCCGCACGCGCATACCGGATGGGAGCCGAATTTCTGAACGACGAGATTATAGAAATCATCGCCAAAGAAGCCGTAGAAAAGACTTCCATTCTCTTCCAAGCCATAAAGCCCAAAGGGGGAGAAATGCCGGTTGTGATGGGCGCCGGAGGTTCGGGTATTTTGTTGCACGAAGCCATCGGACATGCTTTTGAGGCCGACTTCAACCGGAAAAACATTTCGATATTCTCCGATTTATTAAACAAGAAAGTCTGCAACGAGCATATCAATGTTGTAGACGATGGCACGATACCCTTCAACCGAGGTTCGGTAAACATAGACGACGATGGCGTAGAAGGACAAAAGACGTACATTGTAAAAGACGGTATATTAACCAGCTATCTGCACGATCGCATCAGTGCAAAACACTACGGCATTGCTTCCACCGGAAACGGCCGGCGCGAATCCTTCCGGATGATGTCCATTCCTCGTATGCGCGCTACGTATATGGAAGCCGGAAATGTATCGGAAGAGGATATCATCTCCAGCGTCAAAAACGGCATCTACGCCGCTAACTTCACCAACGGACAGGTACAAATAGGCGCCGGCGACTTTACTTTCTTTGTAAAGAACGGCTACCTGATTGAAAACGGAAAGTTAACTCAGCCGATAAAAGATATTAACATCATCGGCAACGGGCCAAAAGCGCTCGCAGACATTACCATGGTAGGCAACAATTATAAAATGGACAACGGCACATGGACCTGTGGCAAAGACGGACAATCTTGCCCTGTTACCTGCGGTATGCCATCAGCCTTAGTCAGTAAACTTACAGTAGGAGGAGAAAGTTGAGATGAAGATAACAAACGAACAGAAAAAGTTGGCTCAATGGGCGATGGAGTTTGCCCTGAAAAATGGTTGTCAGTCTTCGCGTATTAACGTATACAGCGGAACAAACAGTTCTTACGAGATACGCGATATGAAGATAGATCGCCTTGTGCAAGCATCGGAAAGCAGTCTGAGGCTTCAGCTCTTTGTAGACGGACGCTACGGGGCATTTTCTACCAACCGGTTAGATAAAAACGAACTGGAAAAGTTTATCCGGAACGGCATCGAATCAACCCGTTACCTGGCAGAAGACAAAGACCGGACATTGCCCGATTCGTCCTTGTATTACAAAGGAAGCGGAGCGGACTTGCAGTTGCTCGATCCGCACTTCGACTCCATACGGCCCGACGACAAAGTGGCATTGGCCATGCAAATATGCGACGAAATAATGGGCAAAGACCGCCGTATCATCTCCTCAACCTCTTCGTATGGAGACGAAATGAGTTCCGAATATCTGATTGCCAGCAATGGTTTTGAAGGAGAAACAACCTCTTCGTCCTATACGTTAGTAGGCAGCGTAAGTATCAAGGAAGAGAACAGCGAAGCTCGTCCGGAATCGTATTGGTATGATTCGTCTATCTTCTACGACACGCTCATAAAGAAGGGAATCGGTACGAAAGCCTTGGAACGTACGATTCGTAAACTGGGTCAAAAGAAAACGACTTCGGGCAAATATCGCATGGTGGTGGATAATATGAATTCGTCTCGTCTGCTTTCGCCGGTGGTAAATGCTTTGTATGGTTCGTCCATTCAACAAAAGAACTCCTTCTTGCTCGATAAGCTGAATCAAAAAGTAGCAGGAAACAAGCTGACACTAACGGATGAACCTCATCTCCCTCAATCGTCCGGCGCACGCTATTTCGATAGCGAAGGAATTGCAACCAAGCGCCTGCCCGTATTTGAGAACGGTGTTCTGAAAACATATTATATCGACATCTATCATGCGAATAAACTAAACGTAGCTCCTACCATCGGTTCTCCTTCTATCCTCACCCTGCAAATGGGAGATAAAGATGTAGACGGCTTAATTTCTTTGGTTGAGAGAGGAATTTTAGTGAGCGGTTTCAACGGAGGGAATTGCAACAGTTCTACCGGCGACTTCTCTTACGGTGTGGAAGGTTTCCTTATCGAAAACGGAAAACTCACCCAACCTATCTCCGAGATGAATATCACCGGCAATATGCTAACACTCTGGAATCAACTTGCCGAGACAGGAAAAGATATACGTAATAGTTCCAGTTGGAAAATCCCTTCCCTACTGTTCGACGACGTTGATTTCAGCGGACTTTAAACGAAAGATTATATTCCATCATTTGAACTGAAAAAAGGGGCACAGAAAATGTTTATCTGTGTCCCTTTCTGTTTGAATGATTGTCCTTTCTTATTGTACACGGACAATCAACGGTACGTTTATTTTTTGCGAAAAGGCTTTTACATAGGCAAACCAATCGGTAGATGTGGGGAAACCCCATTTACTCCATCCCCCACCCCAGTAATACGTAAAATCCGTTCCGGGTATATAATCACTATACGCCAACACATGTCCTTCGGCTTTGCGTTCGGTCTTTTCCCGGTCGGAAAAATACACGGCTGAGGTTTCCTTTACGGCGAAAGGAAATACGCATCCTACGTAAAGTTGTCCGTTTGCGGAATCAACAGGGTCGGCATAGGCAATGAAGCCTTCGGAGGCGTTTGCCTGGTAATCCTTACTTGCTCCATGAATCACAATTCCGGTTGCCAAAGGCGTCTTCTTGCTTAAACCCTCAAAGGATAAAGTAACCTTATTCCATTGCGAACCTGCATCTAACGAGAGGAGGCGTGTTTCAATCACATTTAAATCCTCATTTATCTGCAAGGGGTTATAGGTTAGTTTAACCGTAAAGCGCAAAGGCCCGTTGTCCAATATTTCGTATGTTTTATAACAATAGGGATAAACCAAGGTGTCATTCACCATCAATGCCGAAGCTCCTGCGCCTAAAGTAGGGCCTACATTGTAATAATCCAAACCGTTTCCATGATCAACATGATACGTGATACCATTTACCAATTCCTGATAGTAACGGTCTTCTACAACCAAATCCGGAACATTCTTTACCCATACATCATACCCGAAAGCCCGTTCGCCGGAAGCTTGCAAAGAAGGGCCATAGAGACGAAAAGCAATCCGGTCGTTCTCCCAGGCAATATCGTCCAATCGTTCCGGATATTGTCTTCCATATACAAGCGTATCATACACTTCCGGCGTACCGGTTTTTATGGTGAATCCGGTTGTGCCATTCGCAGGAACAGTTACCGGAAAAACAACTTTTTTATCATAGGTTAGTTGATAAGGAATCTGTTTCCCTTCTACATCTACAATAATAAACGAACCTTCATCCGGTAGACCATTCAGCGCTTCGGATGCAATCTCTACAATTTCTCCGGTACGTTCGGAAGAGGATGGGTTTTCAACCGTAATATGTACTACTTTTTCCTTTGTGCAGGCAAAGGCAAGAAATGCGAGAAATATACCTATTGTCCTTTTCATAACATGGATGGGTTTGTGTGTATAACAAAAACATTTCTTTTATGCTAAAACAGCTTCAATTGCGCTCAACTCGCTTGCCTCGAACCGGAGATGCTGAAGTGCATTCAGATTGTCAAGTAATTGTTCTACGGAACTGGCGCCAATCAATACGCTGGTCACACGATCGTCTTTCAGCAGCCAAGCCAATGCCATTTCGGCTAACGTCTGGCCACGGGATATGGCTATATCATTCAATTTACGCACTTTGGTTATAACCTCTTCCGTTACCTGACTTCTTTGTAAGAATCCGGTTGGTTTCGCGGCGCGGGAGTTTTCCGGTATGCCATTCAAATATTTGTTTGTAAGCAAGCCTTGCGCCAGAGGAGAAAAGGCTATCAGTCCTACACCTTCGTCTTTTAATAAAGGCAAAAGCTTTGGCTCAACCCAACGTTCAAACAGGGAGTATTTAGGCTGATGTATCAGGCAATGTACCTTATGCTCCTTTAAAACAGCCAGAGCAGCTTTCGTTTCTTCGTCATTGTAGTTCGAAATTCCCACATACAGCGCTTTGCCTTGGCGTACAATATCTACCAAAGCGCCCATAGTTTCTTCAACAGGTGTATGAGGGTCGGGGCGGTGCGAGTAGAATATATCTACATAGTCCAGCCCCATGCGTTTAAGGCTTTGGTCTAAACTTGCCGTGAGGTATTTGCGGCTTCCCCAGTTGCCGTAAGGGCCAGGCCACATATCATATCCGGCTTTCGACGAGATAATTAATTCGTCCCGATATTTACCCAGTCCTTTCTTTAGTATATGACCGAAGTTTTCTTCTGCCGATCCGTACACCGGCCCATAATTATTAGCCAAATCGAAATGAGTAATTCCTTTATCAAATGCCGTATGGGCGATTTTGATAAAGTGGTTAAAAACATCGACACTCCCAAAGTTGTGCCATAACCCCAGCGAGATAGCGGGCAAAAGTATCCCGCTCCGTCCGCAACGACGATAAATCATATCGTCGTATCGTTTTTCATTTGCTTCCATAATATTTAAAATTGAGAATTCATATTTGTTTTACATTCAGAAGCAAATGTAGGTAAAATTCATCTCACTCAGTCGAACATATTCTTGAATTTTCTGAATATTTTGTCTTTCATCGACTTCTTGGGTTGAAAATTGGGAGAATTTCCCAATTCTTTCAGTACGGATTTCTCCGATTCTAATAGTGTTTCAGGGATATAGACGCTAATATTAATCAACAAGTCGCCCGTTCCATACGTATTTATAGACGGCAAGCCTTTATTGCGTAGCCGGAGTACTTTGCCCGGTTGAGTACCCGGTTCTATCTTTACTTTTACTTTGCCGTCGATGGTCGTCACCTCTACGCTGTCTCCCAAAGCTGCTTGCGACACACTCAACAAAAGACTGCACAACAGGTCGTTTTCATCTCGAAGCAATTCCGGATGCGGTTCTTCTTCTATCAGTATCAACAAGTCTCCATTGATTCCTCCGTGACGGGCGGCATTTCCTTTGCCGTTCAAGGATAGTTGCATTCCTTCCGCTACACCGGCCGGGATCTGAAGTGTGATTACTTCGTCATCTTTTACGATACCTTCTCCTCCACATACGTGGCATTTTTTCGTAATGATTCGCCCTTCACCGTTACATGTCGGGCAAATGTTCTGCGTCTGCATTTGGCCAAACATCGTATTGGCTACACGAGTCACTACGCCACTGCCCCGGCACATATCGCAGGTTTTGGCGCTATTGCCGTCTTCCGCCCCGCTACCGTGGCAGGCGGAGCAGGAAACGTATTTCTTTACCTTAATCTTTTTCTCTACTCCTTTTGCTATTTCACTCAGGTTTAGTTTTACTTTTACACGCAGGTCGGTACCTTTGTTTGTGCGACGTCCGCCACTGCGAGAACTTCCTCCAAAGCCGCCAAAATTTCCGAAACCAAAGTGCCCTCCGAATATATCGCCAAAACGTGAGAAAATATCTTCCAAATCAATATCTCCGTTGAAATTTCCACCGCCGGCAGGGCCGCCTACTCCGGCATGACCAAACTGGTCGTAACGCTGACGTTTCTGCGGATCGCTCAAGACGTCGTATGCTTCTGCCGCTTCTTTAAATTTTTCTTCTGCTTCTTTATTGCCGGGATTCTTGTCGGGGTGGTATTCAATTGCTTTTTTCCGATAGGCTTTTTTTATTTCCTCTGCCGTAGCATCTTTACTTACACCCAGTATTTCGTAGTAATCTCTTTTCGCCATTTCCGTATCATTTATTTACTCGTTATTATTCCCCTACAACTACTTTGGCGTGGCGAATCACTTTGTCGTACAACGTGTACCCTGTTTGCACACTGTCTATTACTTTTCCCTTTTGGTCTTCGTTGGGAGCGGGAATAATAGCGATAGCTTCAAATTTTTCGGTATCGAACGGTTCGCCGATAGCCTGAATTGATTTTACTCCCTGTTGTCCCAGATAAATGATAAATTTGCTATAAATCAATTCTACACCTTCCTTCAGGGCATCAATGTTTTCGGCCGTACGAAGCGTATGCATGGCGCGTTCCAAATCGTCTATTACCGGAAGCAAACTTATCAGAACGGTTTCACCTCCACTCTTTATCAGTTCCGCCTTTTCTCGCAAAGTGCGCTTTCTGTAATTATCAAATTCCGCCATCAGGCGTAGGTGCGAATCGTTCAGTTCGTCGTATTTCCTTTGCAGGTTGTTTTTTTCGTCCGTCACATTGTCAGTTTCTGTTGCATTGTCTGACATGGTTTCTGTTTCTTCCTGCAGTTCTGTCTCACCTTCGTTGTTCAACAGTTCGTCTTTTTCGTTCAATTCCATTTCTTTAGTCGGATTCATCCTTGTAGCAATTTTTGATTTGTAATCTGTTGGTAAAAACTTATCAAAAATATTGCCAATTGATTGTAGGAAGAAATTTTAATATACGGGAGAGGCCAGGTACTTTACGGCAAATTGCACCATAGCGCCCAATGCATACGAAAAGGCGTCTTCGTCCATGTCGAAACGGTCGTTGTGATGCTCGGCGCCACTACCCAACGCTTCGTTCTTGACTCCTACAAACAAAAAGATGCTGGGGGCAAGTTTGCTGTATTGCGAAAAGGATTCGGCAGCATACCATTTCCCGTCGCCTTCGTAGATTTTGTCCGGATAGAGTTCCTTTACCGCACGAAGGGTGAAGGCGGCCAAGGCATCGTCGTTGATTACGGGGTCGAGAATGATGCCCATATCATCGTGAAAACGAACCGTACAATTGTGCGCATGCGCTATATCTTCGGCTACTTTCCGGAAGAGAACAAAGGCCTTTTCGGCTTCTTCCCGGTTGAAAAAGCGTACCGTTCCTCCAATATAAACCGAATTGGGAATTACATTATCCGCACTTCCTCCATGAATCTGCGAAATACCCAGCGTAAGGGTTTCGGTGATGTCGCGCTGATTGTTCCATGCAATCGAAATCCCGGTGAGGATATTGGCCGCGGCAAAAATCGGGTTAATGGATAAGTCGGGGCGCGAAGCATGTCCGCCTCTTCCTATTACATCGAATGCTACCGTTGCGGCGCCGGCCATAAGAGGTCCTCCCTGAATAGCAAACAGACCTGTATGAAAAGCCGAAGCCAGATGATTGCCGTAAAAGGCGTCGATGTGCAACGGACGCAAGGCGTCGACCATCGCATCAATGCCTGAACTGGTTTCTTCGCCTTCTTCAAAGATAAAGACTATTTTTCCTTTCAGTTGATCTTTCAGCTCCGTCAGAATCTTGACGGCGCCCAGCAGAACGGCCATGTGTCCGTCGTGCCCGCAAGTATGCGACACGCCTTCTACTTTGGATACCCATTTTTTCTGCTGCTTCAGATTCACGGGCGATTCGGGAATGGGCAAGGCATCTATATCCGTACGCAGTCCGATGGTTTTCCCCGGCTTGCGCGTATCCAGAACGGCATAAAAGCCGGTGCCGGGAACCGGCGTAACGACTAATCCCATTTTCGATACTTCGGCCTGAAGGAAACGGGTGGTTTCAAATTCTTTGGAAGATAGTTCGGGATGTTCGTGCAAATAGCCGCGTACCTGACGGATGTAGCTGTCGGTAGCTTTCACTTTCTCTACAAGGGTTTCTTTACTGATGGTTTTCTGTGCATAGGCGGAAAACGAAACGATACTCAACAACAAAAGAGCTACCTCCTTGAGGTGTCTTCTTGATTGACCGGATGAGGGAATAAATAGGTTTGTCATGTTTTATTTGTTAGTTGGCAGCAAAGATAATGTATATTTGCACCCGAAATGCGATTTAATCAACCTTTAAAAATGAAATATGGAACGCTTACTACATTACATCTGGAAACATAAACTTTACTCGCCAACCTCTTTGGTAACCACCGAAGGGACGTCTGTTTCGGTTATCGACACCGGGATTGGGAACACGGATGCAGGACCCGACTTTTTCAATGCCAAAATAAAAATTGGAGATACCCTCTGGGTAGGAAACGTAGAGATTCACAACAAAGCCTCGGACTGGTTGCGCCATCACCATGATAAAGATAAGGCCTACGATTCGGTGATTCTTCACTTGGTAGGCGTTCACGACATGGCCGTGTACCGTACCAATGGCGAGCTTATCCCCCAAGCTTTACTCCATATCCCCGAAACGGTGAGGAGAAATATCGACTGGCTCATCCACCGGGATACATCCATCTCCTGCCTGCCTTGTATCCCGAAGATGGAACCCGTCTTGCTGTCTTCGTGGCTCAATGCCTTGCTGAGCGAACGATTGGAACGGAAAACAAAAGACATCCTGCTCCTGCTGGAACGATACAACAACGATTGGAATGAAGTTTTCTACATTATATTAACGCGCTATTTTGGTTTTGGCGTCAATAACGACCCCTTCGAGAGTCTGGCTAAAAGTCTTCCCTTACGGTGTATCCAAAAACAAAGAGGAAGCTATACGCAAATAGAAGCGATGCTGTTCGGACAAGCGGGCATGTTGAAAGAAGCGTTGGAATGTTATTATTACCGGTTCTTGCAGCAGGAATATAAATTTTTGCAACACAAGTTCGGACTCTCTCCCTTAGACTCCTTCCGGTTTAAGAATCTGCGTATGCGGCCTTTTTGTTTCCCTCATATAAGGTTGGCGCAATTGGCGGCGTTGTGGTTTCGCTACGATACGCTTTTCTCCCTTGTACGAGACGAAGAAAACTTCGAAAGTATAAAAAACTTATTCAAGGTGGTTCCGTCCGATTATTGGAAAACGCATTATCATTTTCAGCAAGTCTCCGCCCCGAAGGAAAAACCGTTGGGAGAAGACGCCCTCCATACGCTGCTGATAAACGTGGTAGTTCCCATGCTTTTCGCTTATGGGAAAAAACACAACCTGGCCGAATACGGCGAACGGGCTATCCGCTTTCTCGAACAAATCCCTCCGGAAAAGAACTCCATCGTTTCTACCTTCGCTCATGCCGGTATACCGGTGCAACATGCAGGAGACAGTCAGGCGCTTATTCAGTTGAAAAGGGAATATTGCGAAAAAAAGAAATGTTTGTACTGCCGTATCGGTTTTCGACTATTAAAACGATTCCATCCGTAAATTTTCCCTACTTTTGTTTCTATGAAAAAGAGACATCTATCTATGGGCGTACTCGGAACGCTGGGGGCGTTGCTAACGTACTCGTGCGCCAATATCGGTATGCCGAACGGAGGCCCTTACGACGAACAACCTCCCGGGTTTGTGAGCAGTAAGCCGGCGCCCGGTCAGACGAATTACAAAGGGAAGACGGTTGAAATCCTTTTCGACGAACTGATACAAATAGAAAAACCAACCGAGAACGTTATCATTACCCCGCCTCAGAAGCAACTCCCCGTTGTTCGCCCTTCCGGACGGAAAGTGGTGGTGGAACTAATCGATTCGTTGCAGGAAGAAACCACGTATACCCTCGACTTTACAAGTTCTATCGTAGATAATAATGAGAAAAACGCATTGGAAAACTTTTCCTTCGCCTTCTCTACCGGCGATATACTCGATTCGCTCGAAGTATCGGGCTATCTGCTCAACGCCGAAAATCTGGAACCCATGACGGGAATTACCATCGGACTGCACAAAAACCTGCACGATACGGCCTTTGTGAAAGAACCCTTTCTCCGTACTTCG
>JAISZY010000023.1 GCA_031284375.1 Tannerellaceae bacterium
CCAATGTTTCCTCTTTCCGGATACCCAAAGCAGAGATGATGCCGGCTCCTGTTACAAAAATGTCTCCCGGCATCTCTTATTTGGTTCTGTTCGCCTGGATATAATCGGCCATTACGCGAATAGATTTGAACAACTCGCGCCCTTGCGAAGGATCCTTCAGCTTGATGCCGTAGTTCTTTTCCATGAGGACAATCAATTCCAGGGCGTCGATAGAGTCTAATCCCAAGCCTTCTCCAAAAAGGGGAGCCTCGTCCGCTATATCATCCGGACTTACATCCTCCAGGTTTAATACGTCTATAATTTCTTTTTTCAGTTTTAAAATCAACTCATCCATTGTGCACATGTATTTTTATTGTTTATGTTTTGCGGTTGTTAAAAATTCAACGGAGAACAGCGGGTCGGACATCGAAGCCGGTTGGGTTTCTATCTGCATCAGGAAAGCTTCGCATATTTCTCCCTCGTATTCCGTCCATCCGGCCAAGGCCGAACGGATAGGTTGGCCGGCAAAGGAGTTGTACACGGTCCGGTATATCTGTTGTGCATTAAATTCTTTGCAAATATAGAAGGAAGTTTCTCCATGCAGTTTGTTCCGGATGGCTATTTCCGCCGTAACGATATTGGGGAGCGTATAGACAAAGAGCGAAGGACTCGGATAATAATCGTCGCCTTGCCGTATGCTTGTCTGGTATAACGTATCGGTGTCTAACGAGGAACTCCGGTTGAAACAAATTACGGCGCAATCCTCGCGGGGAACAAAACGCGGTTCTTCTTCCCGGAAGAGTAATTCGGAGGCTAAGAATCCGAGCTTGGACAGGCCGTCCATCTTGAAAAACTTCGGGTAATCCACCCGAAGCGTCCGATAGAGAGACGTCAGGAATGGGCCTTCCCCGGCAGAAACGGGAATTTCTTTTCCATTCACCGAAGCTGTTCGGCTGGTAATGCAAGCTGTTTTTTTAACGTACAAAGGTATCATCCGTCTTTTTGTTTTTTTTGAACAACAAGGTAGCATTACATCCTCCGAAGCCGGAGAGCATCTTTAATCCATATGATTTCTCTGTGCCGAGCATCCGTTCGGTTATATGCAGGGGACAATCCGGATCGTTTTGTTCGAATCCGCAGGTGGGAAGCACGACGCCGTCCAGCAGAGCATGGATGGTGATGACGCTCTCCAATACTCCGGCAGCGCCTAACGTATGGCCGAAATATCCTTTCAGACTATTGACCGGCACGTCGTTTAGCCCGGCGCGTGTCAGGGCGATGGCCTCCATCCGGTCGTTGTAAACCGTAGCGGTGCCATGGGCGCAGACAAAGGCTAAGTTGCTTGGCGAAAGATTGTTTAAAGAGGCTTGTATGGCAAGGAAACAACCTTCGCCGGTTCTTGACGGCCCGGAGATGTGGTTGGCGTCGTTGCGAATCGCTCCCCTTACCAACGAAACGGTAGAAGGAGCATCTTCTCCGTCCGACTTCCTATATATAATGGTAGAAGCTGCTTCGCCTAAGTTCAGGCCGTCGCGTCTGCTATCGAACGGGCGACAACGGGCGGGTGACAAGGCTTTGAGCGACTGAAAGCCGGAAATAATAAATCTCGACAACATATCCGCGCCCACCACTACGGCATACGTATATTTTCCGGCAAGTTCGCGCAGGGCGGCTATCTGTGCGCAGGCGCCCGATATGCAAGCGTTGGAAACCACAACGGGTTCGTTTACGTTATGAAAGTATCCGGCTATCCGGGCGGCTGTGTGCCATAAATAAAGGCGGGGGTCGGCGTATCCTGCCTCGTCCAAGAGATGAACGTTGCCTTTGGTCGACGAAAAGATAAACAAAACATCCGGCGCCGAGAGGTCTATCCGGGCTTGCTCCGCCGCGTATCCAACCGACAGAATCGAGGCTCGTTCAAGCGGGGTGTAATTGGCCGGATGTCCGCCGGTCGCCGAGAAGCAGTCGTCCAACCGTGTGCGGTCTATGCACGAAGCAAAGAACGGTTCGGGTATTCCCGGATATGTATCGTACAGACAGAGGCCGGAGCGACCGGATTGTACGGCACGGTAATTCTCCGCCGTGTCGAATCCTAAGGAAGAAATAATATTATCGCCTATACAGATCATCTACAACAGTCCCATTTTTTGTTTCCATGTTTCGTAGAAGGGAGGATTCCCCCATACCAACCGATAGTCCTTGTCTAAGAAAACCTGCACGGAAGAACCGGTGGCGACCAGCGCCCCGTCGCATAAATCGACAATCCGGTAATCAAACAGAATCTTGGCGGCTTCCGTATCGCGATACACAATGTCTACGCGCGCCTTGGCTCCGTACATCAGCGGCTTTTTATAGCTGAACTTTAAATCCACTAAGGGAGCGTAGTATCCGTTGGAAAATATATCTAAGTACCCCAGACCGTATTTCGCGCCGAAAGCCTCGCGACCGTCTTCAAAGTAAAGCGCATAGGCTCCGTGCCACACAAAATTCATCGAGTCTACCTCGCTGAAGCGGATGTCTATTTCTTTTGAAGCTTCCAGCCGGATGTCGGGGGTTTTCATATTTTGCGCGCTATGTTGGTGATGGATATCTTCATCTCACTCCGGGCTATTTGCTCTTCCCCCACGGTTATGGAGGCGTCTACAAGCGTGGTTTGGAATACTTCTTCCCGTATCGTAACCTCTGTGACGATTTGCTCGCCTATGCGCGGCAAACGGAATATCTCCATGTTGCGAATTGCTCCGACGAGGCCCAGCTTCACCGTCTCGTGGCATAGATACCGGTTGATGTATCCCATGCGGGCGGCGCAGGTCTGGGCGATGTTTTCCACCAATCCGGATTCGGTGAGGAAGCCTCCGTCGCAAAAGAGGTTATCTTCCCGTATTTCGAGGCAGGTTTGTACGCGCTCCGTATCAAAGTCGAGGAGGCGGTCTATCAAAATAAAGGGGCGACGCTGCGGCAATAGTTCTGTTATGTCTATATCGGAATATGGCATCTTATTTCTTTTTGCATACGAGCAGGGAATGTCCTTTTCCCAGTCCGTCTTGAATATTTTCTACCTTCAATCCGGCCGTTTCTATGCAGCGTATCATATCGCCGGAATGATACATTTTGCTGTTGCCGTTTGCCAGCGCCGTAAAGTATAGGCTAATTTGTGTGAGGCAGTATGCGGCGGTTTCAAATCGTTGCCTGTCCCAGAAGGTTTCCATGATAAAGAGCAAGCTGTCTTGACGCATCACTGCGGAGGCTCGCGCAAGGATACCGGTTATTTCTTCTTCCGAAAAACAATCGAGGAACTGGCTCATCCAAATGGCGTCGAATCCGGCGGGAAAGGTCGTGTTTTTATCCAGCAGGTCGGCGCCATACGCATGGATGCGTTCTGCGCCGGGGGCGTGGCGGGTCTGCTGTTTCATAAGTTCGAGTTGCTGCGGCAAATCCAGAATCGTGACCTGAATTTCCGGATGATGCGCTACGCAACACATAGCCCATCTCCCGGTGTTTCCGCCTACGTCGAGTAGGGTGAGGGGGTGGTAATCGAACACAATGTTCAGGGCTTCGGCGAAGGAGTGGTTGGAATAAAAATGGTCGAAGGCAAACCAACTGTTTTGCACCTGCTCCGGCAGATTTGACAAGCCTTCGTATATCGTGCGCCAGGGGCCAAACACTTTTAGTCCCTCCGGACAGCCGTTCAGCAGGGATTCTTCGAGCGAGAACCAGCCCAGGTAGTTTACATCGTGATTGAAATCCATATTTACTCTCACCAATGGGTCGTTTAGCAAGAACCAACCGGTTTTGGATACCTCAAACCGGCCGTCTTTGTGCAGCACGGAGCCGATTGTGAGCGACGACTCCAGCAATACCTGCACGGCATAGCGCGAGAGCGAGGTCTTTTCTACAATCTCTTCGGCCGTGAGGCCTTTTTCCGAATCCAGCAACAGTTGCAGGATGCCGAATTTTACCATCAACCGGGAGACCTGAAAGACCACAGGCCCGAAAGTGATTTCGTGCGCCAGACGTTGGGCTTCGGGGGCTGTCATTTTTTCTTCGGTATAGCGCTTTTCCGGAGCAGGGAACAGTTTCATATTTTTTATTCTTTCCAAATCTTTATTCTTTCCAAAATTCGTAATAATTAAACCATTGTTCGGGATATCGGCGAACGATGTTTTCTACTTCGCGTACATACGAACGAACATAGCCGGCTATCCGTTCGTGTTTGGAGCTTCCTGCTCCTTGCGCGTCCGGCGTTACCGGTTTTACGTGTACTGTGTATTTCTTGTTCGATTCTTTCATCACAAAGATGGAGAGCGCTTCTACCCCCAAGCTATCGGCCAGCGAGAATGCTCCTACGGGAAAATCGGCTTCTCCATTCAGGAAACGGCAGGTTACATGCTTGGTGGAGCCTAAGAGACGGTCGCAAGGCATACTTACTATCTCTCCGTTCCGTAAAGCAGCGTGGATTGTAAATAGATGCGACATATCGTCTAAGACGGGAATCAGGCGTATAGCGTTGTTCTGTAATATTTTTTCCCGGTTGGTACGTACCGTTTCGGTTTCGCCTGCATAGACCAAGGCATTTATCCTTTTCTTTTCTTGTCGAAGCAGATACCCTGCTATCTCGAAGTTGCCGATATGCGAGCCGGCGATAAGAAAACCTTTTTCTCCGTTAACGAGGCGCAGAAAGTGTTCATTACCCTCTATGTGGAGTTCGAAGGGATTTTTGTCTTTGGCAAACAGCGCGAACCGGTCTAATATGATTTGCCCGAAGAGGCAATGATTCCGGTATGTTTTAACAAACGAACGCCGGGGAGTGGCGCCCAATCGCTTCCGAAAGAACTGATACATGGCCTTGTAGCCGGCGCGCGAGAGCAGCATGTAGAAAGGAGCCACCAGCGCTACGATGAAGTAACCCATCCGGAGGTTCAGTATTTTGAAAAAGAGAATAAGGCCCTGTTGTCCCAACATACCGCCTCCTGTTTTCCCTTTCCATTGCGGGCTTTCCTTCATTACGGCGTTATTTATCTCCTGCCTTGCTTTCGATGTAATCGCAGAATTGTTTCAACGTCCGGACGCCTTCCATTTCTTCGGGCTTGATTTTGAAGCCGAAGTTACGTTCTACTATCACGACAATATCCACAAAATCGAGGCTGTCTATACCTAAATCTTCTTTTAGTTGCGCTTCCGGTACGAGCGTCTCTTCTTCTACTTCTATTTCTTCGATTAAGAAATTCTTTACAATCTCGTCTATCTCTTCTCGCTTCATAATATTGAGGTTTCTATTATCAGGGTTATTTTCTTGCCTGCAAAAGTAATCAAAGACTGTTAATTCTACAAAGTCTGCGTTTCCATTTTCATTATTTCTTTCACCCACCGGATGCAGCGGTCTACCCAATCTATATCGTAATAGGGATTGTCCATGCCGAAGCCATGGCCTCCTTTGGCATAGAAGAAACATTCCGTTTTCACTCCCGCCTGTTGCAGGGCGGCCATAAAGAGGATGGAGTTTTGGATGGGAACAACCGTATCGTCGTTGGCGTGGATGATAAAGGTAGGAGGCGTGCGGGAGGTCACGTTGCGCTCGTTGGAAAAGGCCAACGCTTTTTCGGCGGCGACGTTCTCTCCTATCAGCCGCAGCTTGGAACCGTGGTGGGTGATGCTGTCGGCCAAGCTTATCACCGGGTAATTTAATATCAGAAAGTCCGGCCTCACGCTCAGGGCCTTCGGATTGGGCGCGTAGCATTTCTCGAAATGAGTGCCTGCCGTAGAAGCAAGATGTCCTCCGGCCGACGAACCCATCATGCCTACTTTATCGGGATGTATGCCCCACCGGGAAGCGTTTTGGCGAACCAGAATCAACGCTCTCTGCGCATCTTGAAGGGGGATGGTTTCCTTGTTTTGAAAAAGTGAGGCATCCGGCAGCCGGTATTTGAGTACGATTCCGGCAATTCCGCTTTCGGCAAAGCGTTTGGCCATATGAATGCCTTCGTGCGTGTAGGACAAGGACACGTAGCCGCCTCCGGGGCAAATCACAACGGCTATCCCGGTGTTCTTTTCCTTAGGCGGTAAATAAATTTGGAGGGTAGGTTGCGTTACTATGGAATAAGATCTTCCATAGGGAGCATCCACAAATCGCTCTTCCACATCATTTTTTATATTTCCGGGTATCGCTCCTTCGTAGAGATTTATCGTCTCTTGCGATGATGCGGACAAAAAGCCGTACAGGAACAGCGCAAAAAGGAAAGTAATCTTTCCGAAATTCTTTTTCATCTGAGTAATATTTAAGGATTATTCTTTTACTAATATAAGGGGTAAAGAAAAATTTGACGCTTCCTTCCCATCAGGTAAAACCCAATCATCATTCTTACCCGGCTGATACTTCGGATTGCGTCGCGCATATATCATTTTATATTGGTGGATATAAGAATTAACGAAAACAATGACGTCCGACAATATTTCCTCTACCTCCGCATCTCTGGGAGACTTCATCCGGTTGATGTGATAGAGCGTATTAATCACGTTGCATAGGTTAGAAAATTCTCTATCTACCCACAATCGGGTTTGATACAAGCTTCCCAATATTTTCTTTTCCTCTTCATTGTAAGCACGGTCGGCAAAAAGCGTCATAAAGCTTTTATTATCCTCTTGAAGCCGGTCAATCGCCTTTGCTACGCCCACAAGCGCAACGGCGGAGGCATATCTTGGAAGTTTCAGATCCTGCACTAAGTTGGAGATCATCGCCGATGCTTCCGTCATAGGCGCACGATAGATGTGGGGATAGTTCCTCATACTATTCATCAGTTGTTCTGCCGCTTCTTTCA
The DNA here is from genome assembly GCA_031284375.1 of Tannerellaceae bacterium. Taxonomy (GTDB): domain Bacteria; phylum Bacteroidota; class Bacteroidia; order Bacteroidales; family Tannerellaceae; genus DFXE01. The sequence continues at coordinate 6,795 of JAISZY010000023.1, forward strand.
CCTGTTGCACATCGCTGTATGTAGCCGATTCGAGCATTAGCTTAAAGCCTATATATGCTTTCTTGCGCTTCTTATGCGCTTCAGCTACAAGTTGCGTATTTTTTTGCTTGGGAAAAGATTTATAGATAATATCTTCTTTCTCAAAGACCTTTCTGAAGATATTCCACAGAGGCAAGAGTGTATCAGGCTTTAATTCCTTTTTAACGATGTAACTAAAGATAGTCTCATAGAAATCGAAATGCTCTGCATTGCGAAGCTTCTTCATAAATGACAGACTGAAATTAATATTTTTCATATTCCATATTATTTTTTTAAACACGATGCAAATATAGTGAAATATCTCTATTAGCAAGTATAAAATTCAATTTTAAAGATTTTATATCTATTTATCATAGTAGGATATTCAAGTTATTAACAAATATATCGTATTGGAGCGATATAATATTTATGTTATTAGCAGAGATATCATATTATAGTAGTACGATATCTATGTTATTGACAGCGATATCGTATTATAGTAGTACGCTATTTGTGCTATCAGCAGAAATATCGTATCACAGTAGTATGCTATTTCTGTTATCAGCAGAAGCATCCTATACTAAGGGTACGAAGTATATGTTATGGTGTTGAATATTATATTCTAAATTAGCATAAGTCCAATATATCATATCCGTCATTGCGAACAAAGTGAAGCAATCCAGAGTATGCGGTACTGGATTGCTTCACTTCGTTCGCAATGACGAGGCGATAATTTGGATGATACATTTGTATAGATTTATAGTCGATATAATCTAATACAATCCGGCGCTTATACATATTATATTGCTTTATATTTTTTGTAAAAGCGATGTAAAAATTTGAATCATCCCCTTACACAAGCCGATAATAGGAAAAGTCTCAAACCATGCCGGATTACATCTCTTGCATCCCCATTAAAAAAAAGACAGAGTCGATAAATATATGACGGTAAAATCTTTTGTCGTATCTTCGCCGTCGAACAAGACATCATAAGCATCAATAATAGAGGGAAGAAAACACAATGCAAGAATTCCCCCCCAACATACGATTTAAATACCCTTGGCGTAACAGTCAGCAACGTATCCTCGACGAGTGTGACACGTATATGACAGACGGACATCTGCACGTTATCGCGCCGCCCGGCTCCGGGAAAACCGTACTGGGGCTGGAAGTTATGCTGAGGCTCAACAGCCCGTCGCTGATTCTTGCTCCCACAATTGCCGTTTGCAATCAATGGGTAGAACGCTTCTGCGAATTATTTCTGCAAACGGACGAAACGCCCAAATGGATATCGCGCGATATCCGGCATCCGGCCTTTCTTACGATATCGACGTATCAGGGACTTCATTCCGCTTTGAACAACGAAACGCACCAGCAACTCTTTAAGCAGGGAATCCGTACCATTGTTGCCGACGAAGCGCATCACCTTCGCAACGAATGGTGGCATACCCTGATGCAGGTTAAAACAAAACTGTCGCCCGTTCGGATAATCGGCCTTACGGCTACTCCGCCTTACGATGTGTCGCCTGTGGAATGGGAACGTTATATCGAATTTAACGGTAGCATCGACACGGAAATATCCGTTCCGGAACTGATTGCGGAAGGCGATCTGTGCCCGCATCAGGATTATATCCATTTCACATATCCTACGGAGGAGGAAGTGGCTCAAATCCGCCGTTTTCGCGAAAACATCGAACGCTGGTTCTGCGAAATTAAAAACGACCCGGACTTTGTCCGCGCACTCGAATCGCATCCCGCATGGCGCCAACCCACCGAAGAATTGGAATGGATATACACGCATTTGCGCTACTATTCCGCCATGCTTATCTACCTGCACGAGGCGGGGCGCGAAATTCCCCCGATACATCTGGAAGTAATCGGCGATCGCAAACTGCAACTGCCTCCGCTCAACTACGAGTGGATGGAAATACTCCTCGATTTCTACCTCTACAAAGAAAAGACGCATTTTGACGGTTATGCCTCGCACCGCGAAGCGCTCGAACACCGGCTGAGTCGCTTGGGCGCTATGGAGAAACATCAAATCATTCTCTCGCACAATCAGCGAATCAATAACGCATTGGTGTCGAGTATCGGCAAAATGGAAGGCATCTACCGGATAGCCCAATTCGAGTACGACACACTCGGCCATCAACTCCGGATGGTTATTCTGTCCGATTTTATCCGCAAAGATTATCTTCCGGATGGTTCGGAGCATCCTTTGCCGCTGAATAAAACAGGCGTTGTGCCGGTGTTCGAAAAACTGCGTCGCAACAATCCGAAAGGGATAAAGCTGGGAGTACTTACCGGAACGCTGGCGATTCTTCCGCGCGAGGCCTATGCCGTTATCCGGGACATCTTACCCGGCGCATCGCCGTTTCCGGGCGACGACCGTTATATCCTCATCCGACAAACCGAACCGGTAAAGCAGCGCATCGTACATATTATAACCCGCTTGTTTCAGGACGGAGCGATAGAAATTCTTGTCGGCACCAAATCCTTACTTGGGGAAGGCTGGGATGCGCCGGCCGTTAATTCGCTTGTATTAGCCACGTTTGTCGGCTCGTTTATGCTTTCCAACCAAATGCGGGGCAGAGCGATACGCACGCAAGCGGGCAATCCGGATAAAACGGGCAATATCTGGCATTTAGTTTGTCTCGACCCGACGTCTACGTTGGGCGGAGAAGATTTCGATAGATTGTCTCGCCGTTTCCGGAGTTTTGTAGGCATATCGGCCGGTCTGCCGTTTACGATAAGCAACGGCATACAACGGCTCCATCTCCCCGGCAATATGATGGATGCCGGCGTAGCGGAACGGACAAACGAAGTAACATATATGCAGGCGCAAAATCGCCGAAGCTTGAAGCATCATTGGGAGGAGGCGCTGGCCGGAGGCGTGAATTTGATAGAAGAACTCAAAGTGGCGTACCGGGAAAAAAAACCGTATCGCAAACTAAAACAGCAGTATCTTGTTCGTACCATAGCCTCTATGCTCCTGTCGCTGGGGATGATAGTGGGCGAATATGCGAAAGAGTTCGTTGTCCAGCATACGCGCTTAAACCATCGTATGGACGATTTGCGCGATGTGCTGATCTTTGTCGGCCTTTTCTTCGTCGGCGCCGCCATCGGCTTTGGCGGCTACGCTTTCCGGACGTTGCGTCTGTATCTGAAGTACCGCGATATATCGAAAGATATACGGCAGATAGGCGAAGCCTTGCTTCAGGCGCTTGTTCGGGAGAAAACGATACAGACGTCGCTCCAAAGGCTGTCCGTATCGGCCGAGCCGGATCTGTGGGGCGACGTCTATTGCAGTCTGAGAGGCGGCACGGAGTACGAATGTTCCCTGTTTACCGAAACGCTTCGCGAAATTGTGGAGCCGGTGGATAATCCCCGCTACATTATTATCCGCAAAAGCAGTACATGGCGTTTGTTTCGGCAACAGGATTATCACGCCGTGCCGGAAATATTGGGTCGCAACAAGAATACGGCGGAATATTTTGCCCAGCAATGGCAACGCTTGGTCGGCCCATGCGAACTGATATATACTCGAAACATAGAAGGGAGACGTTTGATTCTGCGTTCGCGGATTCAATCTCTTGCCTCTCAACTGGGCGAAAAGACAGAACGTATCAATGTATGGCGATAAAATTTTGGTAATAATCAATATATCCTAAAAGAACCATGAGAAAGAGTTGTATTTTCCTGCTGATTTTTTCCTGCTGCCCGCATCTGATAGCAAAAGATTTGCACCAATTGCAGCAGGATTTCGTGGATTTGAAATTCGGCATGTTCATCCATTTCAATATCCCGACGTTTACCAACCACGACTGGCCCGACCCCGACGCCGACCCGGCCCTGTTCAATCCCCGGAAGTTGGATTGCAACCAATGGGCCAAAGCCGCCAAATCGGCCAAGATGCGTTACGGTTGTCTTACGGCCAAACACCATAGCGGCTTCTGCATCTGGGATACGAAAACCACCGCCTACGGCGTGATGAACAGCGCCTTCAAACGAGACGTGGTGAAAGAATACGTAGACGCCTTTCGCCGGGAAGGATTGCGTACCATGCTGTATTTCTCTATCCTCGACACGCATCACCGGCTGCGTCCCGGCTTTATCTCCAGCCAACATATCGCCTTGGTGAAGGCGCAGATAACCGAACTGCTCACCAACTACGGAGAAATAGACGCCCTGATTATCGACGGCTGGGACGCGCCCTGGTCGCGCATCTCGTACGAGGCGATTCCTTTCGAAGAAATATACCGGTTGGTGAAGAAGTTACAGCCCAACTGCCTGTTGATGGATTTGAACGCGGCCAAATATCCGGCGGAGATGTTGTTCTACACCGATATCAAGTCTTACGAACAGGGAGCCGGGCAGCACATACAAAAAGAAAGCAACCGCTTGCCGGCTTTGTCGTGTCTGCCGATTAATAAAAACTGGTTCTGGAAGGAATCCTTTCCCGTCACGGCGGTAAAAGACCCGGCGACGTTGGTAAAAGACAACCTCGAACTTTTTAATAAAGTGTATTGCAATTTCATTCTGAACGTAGCGCCCAACCGCGACGGCTTGATTGACAACAACGCTCTGGAAGCCCTGAAGGAAATAGGCCTGTTGTGGAAAGACGACGAACCTTCCCCTCCGCTTCCCGCAGTAGAAGCGCCGATTGTTTCGGAAAATATAGCGAAACATCAGCCCGTCCATTCCAGTTGGAGCGACGATATGATGATTATGGATTTTGGAAACGACGACAACTTCCGCACATCCTGGGAATCCAATCCCGAAGTAGCCGTTCCCTGGTTTGAAGTAAATTTCCCTTCCTATCGTTCCTTCAATACGATTACCGTTTACGACACCCGGCAGTCTATCCGCAAGTATCGCCTGCTCTACGAAAAAGACGGCGCATGGGAAACGCTCGCCACCGGAGATAACAACGAGAAAGTGAAGGTTCATCGCTTCGACCGCGTATGGGGAGGAGGGGTGAAAATCGTTATCGACGAATCGTCCGCGCCGCCGGCCATTGCCGAATTAGGCATATACGACGAACACCGGCCATAAGACGGCCATAGGATTGTCAGCCAACCGGTATGGCTTTCTGCTCCCGGACACTCCGGAAAGCGGCTTCAATGATACGGATAACGGGTAAGACCTTTGCAGCGTCGGTTTGAGGAGGCGTGCCGTCGCAAAGTGACCGGTAAATATCGTCGTAAAAAGCGGCATAGTTGCCTTGCACGGTTTCGACCTTCCCTCGGATATGTATGCCACACACTTCGGTATTCAGAACACCCCACAGGCTATCCTGCTCGACGCCCCAGTTGGGCGTGCCGGGAACGGCGCCGGTCTTGAGTATCTCTTCCTGAGGATCCAATCCATATTTGATAAACGAACCCTGCGTTCCGTGGAGGTAGTAACGCGGAGTTTCTTCGCGCATCAGATAACCGGCGCGGAGCGATACCTTCACGTTCGGGTAAATCAGTTGAATATGATAGTAGTCGTCCACTTCGCTCTGGTCACGCAGGCTGTCGATATCGGCATAAACCGCCTGCGGCACGCCGAAGAGCGTTACGGCTTGGTCTATCATGTGAGAACCCAGATTGTACGTAAGTCCCACGCGCTTGTCTGCTTTTTCTTTCCAGGTATTAGCCTGGATATAATTGCGGAACCGTTGGTAGGAGGATTGAAATTCTACTACTCGGCCTAATATGCCGGATTGAATCACTTTCCGCACCGTAAGGAAATCGCCGTCCCAGCGTCTGTTCTGATAAACGGCCAGCATCCGGCCCCGTTCTCCGGCCAAGGCGATCAAGTCTTCTCCTTCTTTCGGGTCGAAAACAAAAGGTTTTTCTACTACCACATCCTTATCGGCCAATAAAGCTTTCCGGGCCAGTGCGTAATGCGTAACGTCCGGGGTATTTACCACTACCAGCCGGATGTCCGGGCAGGCAATCATCTCGTCAAAACTTCGGGCTGTGCGCACGTAAGGGTATCGCATACGCGCCTTATCCTGATTGCGTTCTACAATGGTGTGAATCTCAAACCCCGGATGTACGTCGAGAAACGGGGCGTGGAATACGGCCCCCGACATTCCGTAGGAGGCGATTCCCGTTTGAATAGGTTTCATGTTTTTTCTGGAATTATATTTCGGACACGAAGATATGTATTTGTTTATTATCTTTGCCACACAAATCATAAAACGTATCAAAATGAAACCCACTTTATTTGTATTGGCTGCCGGTATGGGAAGCCGTTATGGAGGATTAAAACAATTGGACGGTCTGGGACCGAATGGCGAAACCATCATGGACTACTCCATATTCGATGCCGTACGTAGTGGTTTCGGCAAATTGGTATTCGTTATCCGCCAATATTTTGAAGAAGATTTCCGAAACAAGATTGTATCCAAATATCAGAACCATATTCCCGTAGAAGTCGTCTTCCAGGAATTGGACAATCTGCCGGAAGGCTTTACCGTTCCCGATGGTCGTGTAAAACCTTGGGGCACCAATCATGCCGTACTGATGGGTAAAGACGTAATTCACGAACCTTTTGCCGTAATCAATGCCGACGATTTCTACGGACGGCATAGTTTTTCCGTATTAGCCGAAGAATTAATCGCCATGGAAGGCCGCCAAAACCATTACTGCATGGTAGGCTACCGGATAGGAAATACCCTCAGCGAGAGCGGCTCGGTAGCGCGGGGCGTATGCGAAACCAATGCGGAAAACTTCCTGACGGGCGTAGTAGAACGGACGGCCATCGAACGGATAGACGGCGAAATCCGCTTTACGGACGAAAACGGGAAAACAATCGTCGTAAACGAACGCACGCCGGTATCTATGAATATGTGGGGCTTCACCCCCGATTACTTCCAATACTCGGAAGATTACTTTGTGGAATTTCTGAAAGCAAACAAAGATAACCCCAAAAGCGAATACTTCATCCCTCTTATGGTGAACGAGCTAATCACCCAAAACAAAGCCCGCGTAAAGGCGCTGGATACAACTTCCCGATGGTTTGGCGTTACTTACGCCGCCGACAGACAAGGGGTAGTAGAAAAAATCAAAGCCTTGGTAGACGCCGGCGAATATCCCGATACTTTATTTTAACCTGTACTCCCCGGCGACGAACGTCTCGGCCCCGAGGCCGGCAGTGTCAAATAATTGGACAGTGATGTCAAATAATTGGACAGTGGAGGAAAAACCGGATTTTAGGAAGTAGCTTGTTTTCAACAGTTTGTTTGTTTTGGCACGTAGTTTGTGTAGATACGAGCAGAAAACAAACAATAGTATGAGAACAATAAAATTAATCACTGCTCTTTGGGCTATTTCGGCGCTCGCGGCGGGAGCGCAGGAAGAAAAATCCTGGACCATGAACGACTGTATGCGTTACGCCGTAGAAAACAGTCCGGCCGTCCGTCAGCAAGCGTATACGTACGATACCTACAAGGCCGAGTACACCAACTCCGTTACCTCTTTCCTGCCCACCCTGAATACGGGATTGTCGGCTCAATACAACTTTGGCCGGGCCGTAGACCCCGAAACGAATACCTACACCAATACCACGACCTTTAATAATTACTACGAAGGAGGGGCCTCGCTTCCGCTTTTCCGCGGCGGACAGTTGGTCAATCAGTGGCGATTGGCCAAAAACAACCGTCAGATGGGGCTGAACAACATACGCAAAGCCCAGGACGACCTGGCGCTGAATACGATGGAGGCTTTCGCCAACGTGGTCTATTATCAGGGAACCGTGCGCTTCGCTACCGAGAAATTGGAAGAAAGTAAACGGACCCTTTACAAAGTGAAACGACAGGAAGAACTGGGTCTGAAAGGCAAGGCCGACGTAGCGCAGATAGAAGCGCAGGCTGCCGGCGACGATTACATCCTCACCCATCAGCAAAACCTGTATCGCACCGCCCTGCTGAAGCTAAAGGAATACATGAACTATCCTTACGACCTGGAACTGAACGTAGATACCACCGTCGTAACCATGGATTACCTCTTTGCCCAAGAATCCATAGACGACATCTACCACCATGCCGCAACAACCAATCCCACCGCCCTGCAAGCGGCCTACCAGCTCAAGGCTTCGCAGATGCAACACCTCATACAGAAAGGCCGGCTCTTTCCTTCCATCTCGCTCTCGGCCGGTATCTATACCAGTTACTTCGAGAACCTGAAGTCGGAAATGACGCCCGAAGCTTTTCGCTCGCAGTTCAAGAACAACCGAGGGGAATACATCGCCCTCAACTTCAGTTTTCCGCTCTTCGATGGTCTGACGCGCCTTACCGATGTACGCCGCGCCCGCAACAACGTGCGTATCGCCCGCGAACAGCAAACGGAAACGCTTCGCCAACTGCAAACGGCCATCGAACAAAGTGTAGCCGACCGCGAAGGTTTTGCCAAAGAGAGCATCCAAATGGAAAAGAAATTGGAAGCCGACGAACTGGCCTATCAGGTAACGTTCCGCAAATACGAAGAAGGACTGATGAGTCCCCTCGACCTGCAAACCAGCTCCAATACGCTGATAGAATCCAAAGCCAATCTGCTCCAGAGAAAGCTTATGTACCTCCTCAAATGCAAACAGGTGGACTACTACAAAGGAGAAGCGCTCGTTGATTCGGCGGTTAGTAATTAGTGATTAGTGATAATTCATAACGAAACAATAAATGCAATGAACAGATGGTTGGACATACGGTCCTTTTTCCGGTTTTTGGATAAGAACAGGTTTTACACCCTTATCAATGTGTTTGGCTTGTCGGTCTCGCTGATGTTTGTGATACTGATAGCCGTGTATACGATGCAGGAGAGATCCGTCGATACCTTTCACGAGAAGGGAGACAGGATTTACATCCTGGGGCATGAAAACTCTCCTGCCGCTGCCTGGAAGCTGGGCGGACGACTCCGGGAACGTTATCCCGAAATAGAGAGTACTTGTGCGGTACTTGGCGGAGATAAATTTCCGGTGGAGATGGACGGTCGCAAGGTGAAGGCCACCCTGGGGCTTGTTGACAGTACCTTCTTCGGTATCTTCTCCTTCCCATTAGTCGGCGGCGACAGGCAGCAAGTGATGTCCGCACGCAATGGCGCCGTTATCTCCGAATCGTTTGCCCGGAAGGCTTTCCCGCAGACCGACCCTATCGGGCAGACTATCCAACTGTTCGACTCGCTCTATATAACGGTCAATGGCGTGATGAAGGACATCCGCCGGTCTACCGTCCCTTATGCCGATATCCTGCTGCGGATTGAAAATGTAACGTATGTCAACTCCTCGCTTGCTTCCGATACATACGACAATTACGGCTCGACGGCGCTCTTCCTGCTGGAAAAGGAAAATGCCGACCTCCGCTCCCGTACGGCCGATATGCTGGAATGGTTTAAGGAAGAGGTGTGGATTTACCGCGAAGGACATGTAACGCAGGTGGTACTCACTCCGCTTCGGAAGATATACTTTTCCGGACAGTATGCCATGTACTGGCTGCTGAACTTCGGCGACCGTTCGCTCGTAAGCATCCTGATGTGGGTGGGTATCCTGATTCTGCTCTTTGCCGTAATCAACTATATCAACCTGACGATGGCGCAGGCGGGTTTCCGAGCCAAGGAGATGGCGGCGCGACGATTGCTGGGTTCGAGCCGGACGGAGCTGTTTGTGCGTCTGATGACGGAATCTACGCTGCTGTGTCTTCTTTCGTTCGTTGCCGGGCTGGCGCTGGCCTTCGCTTCGGCTCCGTATGCCGGGCAGTTGGTAGAACGTTTGCTGGACATGCCGGCCGCCGTTACGCCGGTCAGCGTAGCCGTGGCTACCGGGTTTGTTCTGCTGCTGGGCGCCGTTTCCGGACTGCTGCCGGCGGTGGTTATCTCGAACGCCAAACCGATAGAGATTGTGCGGGGTGGTTTTCGCCGGAAAACGAAGATGACCTTCAGCAAAGTGTTCATTACTTTCCAGAACGCCGTGACCATCGCCCTGATAGCGGCTTCCATTACCATGATTGCCCAGGTGAACCACCTGATTCATGCGCCGCTGGGGTATCGCACGGAGAACCTGATTGACATTCCTTTCTCTTCGGAAAACAAAGACACCAAGCTGCTGCTGGCCGAAGAACTTAAACGACTGCCTGCCGTGAAGCGCACCGGCTTCAGCGCCGGGACGCCCTTCGACAGGGGAAACAACCAGACCATGCAGCAGGACGGCAGGAATATCAGCTTCCAGCAGTTCGTCTGCGACGAAACCTTTTTCGACATGGTTGGCTGGGAGAAGCTGCGCGATAATCACGTTTCGGGCGAGGCCTACTACCTGAACGAACGCGCCCTGGCAGAGCTTGAAATCAAAGAAGATGCGCCCTCCTTCCTCTACTACGGCACGGCCGAACCGGTGGCCGGCATATTGCGCGACTTTCAGTTGCACAACATCACCCATTCGCCCAGCCCGGTGATGGTGCAAGTAAAGAAATCGGAAGATATGGAGCCGTGGATGCTCTGGGACCTCATGGTAGAGGTGGAAGGACATCCGGCTGAGGCCTACGGGGCGGTGAAGGAGGTGTACGAACGTATCACGAAGGGCGAGTTCGAGGGGCAGTTTATCGACCAACAGGTGGCCGGTTCTTTCATCGCCGAACGGCGCACCTCCCGGCTGCTGATGCTCTTCACCGCCGTGGCTATCCTGATTTCGTTGCTGGGGCTGCTGGCGATGTCTACCTACTTCATCCGGCTGCGCGAGAAAGAGATTGCCGTCCGCAAGGTGTTCGGCTCTACCAGCGTTGAAGTGTTGCGGCGGTTGGTTGTTACCTTCCTGAGCTACGTGCTGATTGCTTTTGTGCCGGCCTCCTCCGTTACATGGTACCTGATGCAGCGTTGGCTGTCGGGCTATTCCTTCCGGATTTCGCTCGGCCCGTGGATATTTCTTGTTGCCGGCGTGTTCTGTTTGTTGGCGTCGTTTGTCGCCGTATTTTTCCGGAGCCGTGCGGCAGCCAATGCCAATCCGGCCTTGATAGTAAATAAGGATTAATGGATAATTAATAATGTAAGATATGGATATTCAATTAGAAAAGAAGAAAGGTATACAACGGAAACATATCCCGTATATCGTGGGAGGGGCGCTGTTTGTCCTCTTCATAGGATGGATGATTTTTGGCGACCACTCCGCTACGCTGAAGATTGATGCACGAGGTATCAGCATCGGCGAAGCGCGCTTAGACCAGTTTAATGACTTTGTTCGCGTAGACGGACAGGTGCAACCTATCACCATCGTACAGCTTAGTCCCGAAGAAGGGGGCATTGTGCAGGAAAAGGTGGTGGAAGAAGGAGCGCAAATACGGAGGGGTGACGTTATCGTACGACTCAGTAACTCGGCTTTAGACCTTCAGATTCTTAGCGCCGAGGCGGAATTGGCCGAAAAGCAGAACTTCCTCCGTAATACGCAGGTGGCTATGGAGCAAGACAGACTGAATAATCAGAACGAAAAGCTACAGCTCCAACTCGAAACCACGCGCAAGCAACGCGCCTTCCGTCAGCAGGAAATACTCTTTGGCGAAAGCCTTATCGCCAAAGAAGAGTATCTCCAGGCCAAGGAAGATTACGATTTGGCCATCCAAAAGCACGCCCTTATCATGGAACGCCTTCGCCAAGATTCCATCTACCGCTCCATACAGGTGGATGTGATGGAAGATAACTTAGCCAATATGCGGCGAAACGTGATTCTGATACGCGAACGAAAGGAACACCTCAACATCCGTTCGCAGATAGA
>JAISZY010000073.1 GCA_031284375.1 Tannerellaceae bacterium
ACACCAACATTGCCTTTTGAGATGCCAAAGGATAAGAAACAAAGGAAAATATCTAATATTACAGCAAGATTAGCCAAAGACGGAAAGATAAAAAACCAATCCGCATCAACAAAATCCTCCGTGTGGGTGCTTGCTGAATAGCATGAAAAAAGTAGTAAGAAAAAAAAGTAGTAAGAAAAAAATCAGGAAAGACCCTTGTTGATTACACTCAAGTCGCTGTATTTCAGATATGTTTATGTGTGTAGTAAGAAAAAAAAAGTAGTAAGAAACCCTCCCCTGTCCTCAAAAACAAGGGAGGGTTTTCTATCATCCTTCTTTCTTTATCAAGTGTTTCAAGTCCGGATCGGTTTCAATGCGCTTTAATTCTTCGGCGACAATCTGTTTCACATCTGCTTTGATTTGGTTGTAGTTACGGTCTATAACCTGCTGCATGACATCGTTTCCCTCGTCGTCGATGAACTCGGCAATCACAGGAATCGGCTTGTATGTTGATGCCGGTGTTTCCCGGAAATGATTGCAATGATTTTCCGAAACGATGCATCTCAAATCCCTTTACTGTCCGGCGCTCGTAGCGGAGATAACGTGAGCACAGCAATTCGGGAAGAAAAAAAAGGATGCTTGTAATCAGTTGAAGATGAGATGGAGTTTTTTTAATTCTTTCCTCCAATCGTAAAGGTGTAATCGCGTTTTCGGCGGAAAAGACGGTAGGTGCGAATGTAAAAACCGGTTGCTAAATAAGCGATTTCGAGGAAGGGGAGCCAGGCGGTGAAGGAAGTTTGAGATAAGAGGGCGGCTGTTTTTTTCCAAACAATCGCCTTTACAATATAAAGAATGGTATAGAGCAAAAGCCCTGCAAGCGCCGTGGCGAGGTTGCCGGTAAGCATCCCCAGCGCGATAGAGGCGACCACGGACAGGAGGAATAAAACGGAACAAATGGTTTCTGTGTGATAAAATGCCGGTCGGTTGCCCCGGAAATGGCGATGCGTTGCAATCCGCGATGCTTTCATTTCTATCCAGTCACCCATGCTGTAGTACGGCATCCGCTCGGTGAAGCTGTCGGGGGTATAAGCTACGCCGGTGTTCCGGCCGGTGGCAGATTCGTTAACGAACAAATCGTCGGCGCCGGCATGGAGGTGGAGAGAGCGGCTGTAGCCTTTGTGCTCGAAGAAGAGGGATTTGCGGTACGAAAGGTTTTGCCCGTTTCCGCTGTAAGGGCGGTTGCAGAGGGCGGCCGAGAGGTATCGTACGCCGGCAAGGAGGTTGTCGTACGAAACGAGTTTATGAAAAAATCCTTTCTGCGTCCGATAGGCGCAAAATCCCAGCGTCAGGTCTATCTGAGCGGTATAATTGCTCACCATCGCGGCGACCCATTGGTTTGTGAGCGGACGGCAACGGGCGTCGGTGAAAAGCAGGATGTCGTGATGGGCGGCTTTTATGCCTATCGTGAGCGAGAGTTTACGGCGACTCAGGTACTTGGATTCCTGCGGGATGAAGGTGTGGTAGAGGTGGGGGTACTCGTTTTCGAAGGTAATGAGTACTTCGTCGCTTTCGTCGGTCGAGCCGTCGTTCACTACAATCACTTCATATTGCGGATAGTCTTGGTTGAGCAGCAACGGGAGATTTTCTTTCAGGTTGTGCGATTCGTTATCGGCATATACGATAACCGAAACCGGCGGTTGTTCTTCTTCTTTCTCCTGTTTGTTTTGCTGCGCCTTGCGGTAAGGACGCAGGTAGGTAATCCGGTAATAGAGTAGTTCCGCAATAAACAAGGCGGCGCATATACTTATCAGTATCCATTCGGCGGTAGAGAATACAGCAAAAGAATCCATCATTCGGTTTATAAGGTGTCTGAGAAATAAGAAACGGGGAGTTTCCGGCAATTGTATTGCGAGGCCATGATTTCGCCGTAAGCGCCGGCAGATCGCAGGGCGAGGAGGTCGCCTCGCCGGGTTTTGTTCAGTTCCACGTCTTTGCCGAATACGTCGGACGATTCGCAGATGGGGCCTACCACATCGTAGGTTTCTACCTCTTCGTTGCTCGTAATGTTTTCTATCCGATGATAGGCGTCGTACATGGCGGGACGGATGAGTTCCGTAAATCCGGCGTCGAGGATGGCAAAGCGTTTTGTTTCACCTTCTTTTACGTATAGCGTCCGGGCGATGAGCGTTCCGCATGGCCCTGCGATGGATCGCCCCGGTTCGAAGCGCACTTCTTGTCCGTCGCGTCGTTTCAGAAGTTGATGAATGGCGGCGAAGTAATTTCCGAAGGGTGCAATGGGCAGGTGGTTGGGATGGTAATAGTCGATGCCCAGCCCTCCTCCAAAGTTGATGTTTTCCAGTCGGATGCCTTGGGCTTCCAGGTCGTCTTGTATCTCGTTGGCCCGTATCAACAGACTTTGAAACGGCGCGAGGTCGGTAATCTGCGAACCGATATGAAAATGAATCCCTATCAGTTTCAGATGGTTTGTTTCCAAGAGTTCTTTCAATACGCCGTTGAGTTGTCCCAGATTAATGCCGAACTTGTTTTCTTTCGTGCCGGTGGTAATCTTGGCATGGGTATGGGCGTCTATTTCCGGGTTGATGCGAAGGGCTACGGGGGCTACTTTCCCTTTGGAGGCGGCTATTTCGCGGATGACTCTCAGTTCGGCAACCGATTCTACATTAAAGCAGAAGATGTTGTTGTCCAACCCTAATTCTATTTCCCAGTCGGCTTTTCCTACTCCGGCAAAGACAATCTTCCGGGCCGGAAAGCCGGCCTTCAGGGCAGCCTGTATTTCTCCGCCGCTCACGCAGTCGGCGCCCAGGCCGTTTTCGGCTATCAGGGAAAGGATGCGCGGGTTGGCATTGGCTTTTACGGCGTAATGTATCCGGTAATTGTATTTTCCGGCTTCGGTTTTTACTACGTTCAGCGTCTCTTTCAGCAGTTCTACATCGTAGTAATAGAAAGGAGTTGGGAGCGCCTTTAGTTTTTCGATGGGGAAGTTTCCTTTTATCATGATTCGGAAGGTTTGTTATGAAACAAGTATTTACTTAGCGTTTGCAGAGCTTTTTGTTTGTCGGCCGATTTTACCAGCAAGGATACGTTGTAATTGCTTCCGCCGTAGGAAATCATGCGGAGCGGGATGTCTTTCAGCGCGTTCACGATGCTTGCTTCGAAGCCTACGTTTTCCCACTCCATATCGCCCACTACGCAGATAATCACCATATCGTTGTCTACGCTTACGGTTCCGAACTTTTTCAGGTCGTCTACAATTTCGTCCAATCTTTTGCGGTTGTCTATTGTGCAAGAGACGCCTACTTCCGAGGTGGTAACCATATCTATCGGCGTCTGATAGTTTTCGAATATCTCGAACACTTTGCGCAAGAATCCTGTGGCCAGCAACATGCGTCCGCTTTTTATCTTGATGGCGGTGATGTTATCTTTGGCTGCAATGGCTTTAATCCGCCCTTTGTCCATGACATTCGAGATAAGCGTGCCTTTTGCTTCCGGTTGCATGGTATTGAGCAAACGAACGGGGATGTTGTTCAGTTTGGCGGGCAGGATACAGGTGGGGTGCAGTATCTTCGCTCCGAAATAGGCCAGTTCGGCGGCTTCTTCAAAGTGGAGCTGCCTTACGGGCGAGGTGTTTTCCACAAAACGGGGGTCGTTGTTGTGCATCCCGTCGATGTCCGTCCAAATCTGCACTTCTTCGGCATGTATGACGGCGCCAATCAGCGAAGCGGTATAGTCGCTTCCGCCCCTCTGAAGGTTGTCTATCTCTCCATAAGCATTGCGGCAGATGTAGCCTTGCGTAAGATAAAGGTCGGCCTCTTTGTGTTCGTCCAACAGTTTATGCAGTTTTTCTTTGATGTAAACGGGGTCGGGTTCGGCGTTTTTGTTTGTACGCATATAATCCAATGCGGGAAGGGTGATGGAGTTCACGCCCTCTTCGTTGAGGTAGAGGTTCATCATTCCGGTAGAGAGCAATTCGCCTTGCGCCAGCACCACTCGTTCTTCAAAGAGGGTGAAGAGGTCTTTGGTAAACGTCCGGAGGTAATCAAAATGGTGAGCAATCAGTTCTTTGGCTCTTTGTTTGTACTCGAACGTCCGGTAGAGTTGTTCTACATGCTCGTAATATTTTATGGCGAGTTTATTGATAATCTCGCTGGCGCCGTCGGGATTTTTCCTGTACAGGTATTCCGAGATTTCTACCAAAGAGTTCGTTGTTCCCGACATGGCGGATAATACAACGATGTTACGGTTTCCTTTAATCAGGTTGGCGACGTCTCTCATTCGCTCCGCCGAACCGACGGAAGTTCCGCCGAATTTTAAAACTTTCATGTTTGTGTTGTGTTAAATTATTTTTTTGTCGAATTTCGTATGTATTATTCCGTCACATCCTCCAGCACGCCGTTCTCGCATTTTACAACGCGGGCGGGGAAGTTACGTACCACCGTATAGTTGTGCGTTGTCATGATGACGGCCGTTCCCCGGCGACAGATGTCGTGCAGGAGTTGTACGATTTGTGCGCTGGTTTCCGGGTCTAAGTTTCCGGTCGGTTCGTCGGCCAGGATAAGTTTGGGGTCGTTCAGCAAGGCTCTGGCAATGACGATACGTTGCTGCTCTCCACCCGATAATTCGTGCGGTCTTTTATACCCTTTGTTGGGCATACCCACTTGATAAAGGACTTCGTTGATGCGCAGGTCTATTTCGTCCTTTTCGGTCCAACCGGTAGCTTGCAGAACAAACTCCATGTTGCTGTTTACGGTGCGGTCCGTCAGCAATTGAAAATCCTGGAAGACAATACCTAATTTTCTGCGCAGAAAAGGAATCTCTTTGTATTTGATTTTGCGCAAATTGTACTCCATCAGTTGCGCTTTGCCGTGGGTGATGGGTATTTCGCAATACAGGGATTTCAGCAGGCTGCTTTTTCCCGAACCTACTTTTCCGATAACGTACACAAATTCTCCGTTGCGAAGCGTTAGCGAGGCTTTATGGAGGATAATATTCTCGTCTCGCCGTATCTCGATGTTCTTCAATTGCAGGAGCAGGGATTCTTGTTCTATTTCCATAACGTTTTATTCTTTATGCCTTTTCATTAATTCCCGGCAAAGGTCTTCCATCCGGAGTCCTTTGCTTGTAAGGAGCACCATGAGGTGATACATCAGGTCTGCGGCTTCGTATACAAACCGTTCTTCCGTTCCGTTGGTTGCTTCTATCACGGTTTCGACGGCCTCTTCTCCTACTTTTTGCGCCATGCGATTCACGCCCTTCAGAAACAGGGTGGTGGTGTAGGAGCCTTCCGGCATCTCCTGCCGGCGTTGTTCGATTAGGTTTTGCAACTGTTTGAGGAACATGATATCATCCGGTTTGTTTTGTTCGTCGAAGCACGTATCGGTTCCCGTATGGCAAACGGGGCCTGTGGGACGGGCTTTTATCAGCAGCGTATCTTTGTCGCAATCCGGCAGGATGTTTGTTACCTGCAAGGTATTTCCGCTTGTTTCCCCTTTCATCCACAAACGATTCTTTGTCCGGCTGAAGAAAGTTACTTTTCCCGTTTCCTTTGTTTGGGCAAGGGCCTCTTCGTTCATAAACCCCAGCATCAAGACTTTGTTGGTTTTATCGTCTTGAATAACGGCAGGTACTAAACCTCCCATCTTTTTGAAATCGATTTCCACGTTGATTCTAATTTTAGTTTTCGTATACTTCCTGTCTGACGGGGATTCCTTCGTCCGCCAGATAGGTTTTTAGGTTGGCGATACCTATTTCGCCGAAGTGGAAGACGCTGGCGGCCAGCGCGGCATCGGCTTTTCCGTGCAGGAAGGCGTCTCGGAAATGTTCTTTCTTACCGGCTCCGCCCGAAGCGATGACGGGGATGTGCAACCTGCCGGCGAGCGTCGCCAAGGCTTCGTTGGCATATCCGTTTTTCACGCCGTCGTGCGTCATACTGGTGAAGAGGATTTCTCCTGCTCCGCGTTCTTCGGCCTCAATAGCCCATTGGAACAGTTCCCGGTTTGTGGGGATGCGTCCTCCGTTCAGGTAGCAGAGCCAGCGGTCGTTTTCGTAATTGGCGTCGATAGCAACTACGCACACCTGACTTCCGTAATGGGTTGCAATATCTTCAATCAGTTTGGGATTGCGCAAGGCGGCCGAATTGACGGATACTTTCTCGGCTCCGGCTCCAAGCAGTCTGTCTACGTCGCGCAATTCGTAGATTCCTCCCCCTACGGTAAAGGGGATATTCAGTTTGGCGGCTACTTTGCGTACTAATTCGGTAAATGTTTTCCGCCCTTCGTGCGAGGCGGTAATATCTAAGTAAACCAACTCGTCGGCGCCTTCGCGGCAGTAACGGGCGCCTAATTCTACGGCGTCTCCGGCGTCTCGGAAGTTCACGAAGTTGATTCCTTTCACCGTCATGCCGTCTTTTATGTCCAGACAGGGGATGATTCTTTTGGCAAGCATAACTCGTTTAATTTGTTTTTTGGGTGAAACGAAGCAGGTCGTCCAAGCGGAGTTGTTCTTCGTAAAACGCTTTGCCGAAGATAACCGCCGGTATATTTGCTTCTTCCAATTGTTCGATGTCCCGCACGGAAGCTATCCCTCCGCTGGCGATGAGGTGTACGGAAGGTATCTCCCGGCGAATTTCCCGATACATTTCTACGGACGAGCCTTGCAGCATACCGTCTCGGCCAATGTCCGTACTGATTACTTGGGTGATGCCTTTCTCGTGATAGGCGCGGATAAAGGGTATCAGGTCTTCGTTGGTTGTTTCCTCCCATCCGTTTACGGCTATCTTCCGGTCTTTTGCATCTGCCCCCAGAATAATCCGGCTGCTGCCGAATGTTGTAATCCACGAAACGAAGGTTTCCGGGTCTTTTACGGCGATGCTTCCGCCGGTTACCATCTGCGCTCCGTTTTCGAAGGCTATTGTCAGGTCTTTTTCCTGTTTTAATCCTCCTCCAAAGTCGATGATTAAAGAGGTACGGATAGCCAAGCGTTCCAACACCCGGTAATGGATGATATGTCCGGCGCGCGCTCCGTCGAGGTCTACCACATGAAGGCGGCGAATCCCATAATCTTCAAATCGTTTGGCTACATCCAGCGGATTCTCGCTATATACTTTCTTTGTTTTGTAATCGCCTTGTGTGAGGCGTACGCATTTACCGTCCATCAAATCAATGGCAGGGATTAGTTCTATCATATCTTATAGGTTCAGGAAGTTTTTCAATATATTTTCGCCTACGGCGCCGCTCTTTTCGGGGTGAAATTGCACGGCATAGAAATTATCTTTGTGCAGAGCGGCGCTGAAGGGGAGGATGTACTCTGTCGTTGCGGCCGTGCTAATGTTTGCCGGCACGTAGTAGCTATGAACAAAATACACGAAGCGTCCTTCTTGTTTGCCGTCGAAGAGTTTTTCTT
Organism: Tannerellaceae bacterium; assembly: GCA_031284375.1. Taxonomy (GTDB): domain Bacteria; phylum Bacteroidota; class Bacteroidia; order Bacteroidales; family Tannerellaceae; genus DFXE01. The sequence goes on from JAISZY010000073.1 coordinate 7,399, forward strand.
TCACATCGTTCAGCGTATTCCATCCCATGTGGGGCACCTTGTCTTCCTGTTTGCCGGGGGAGAAGCGCTTCACTTCCGCATCAAAGATGTGGAGGCAATCCGTTTCGCCTTCTTCCGAAAACCGGCACATGAGTTGCATCCCCAAACAGATGCCCAGTACCGGTTGGCGGAGATGGCGTATCACCTGGTCTAAGTTATGTTCCTTCAGATATTGCATCGTGGTATGCGCTTCGCCCACGCCGGGAAAAATCACCTTGTCCGCTTTTTGCAACAGCGCGGCGTCTGCCGTAAGCACAGGTTCGATGCCTAAGCGCTTTAGCGCATAGTCTACCGAATAGATATTTCCCGCGTTGTATTTTATAATAGCTACCGTCATTTGTCTTTATTTAGGATGGACAAAGGTAGGAATTTAATTACAGATTTAACAATCCTTTCAACAGTTGAGGGTTGTCGGTGGTAATATAATCGATGCCTTCGGAAATAAAGTATCGCATTTGTTCCACCTGGTTTACGGTCCACACATTGGTGGTAAGTCCTAATGCTTTTGCTTCTTTAATCCATTCGGGATGTTTTTCTTTCAGCACATCCGATGCGTAATCCAGTCCCCAATAGCCTTCGGCTTTCAGTTCTTGGGGCGATTTGTCGCCGTTGAGGTATGCCACTCTGTGTTGGGGGGACAGCCGGATTAGCTCTTTGCATACGTGGGGGCTGAACGAGATGTAATCTACCCATTCGTCCATGCCGTTTTCGTGGATGAGTTTTACGGTCTCTTGCGTTGCACGCACATCGTTTTCGATGCTGTTATGCGGTTTGATCTCTACAATTAATTTTGTTTTTTGCTGCTTTTTCGCCACGTCAAGGCATTGTTGCAGGGTAGGGAGCGGTTCGCCGTTGATTAGGCGAAGCGGCGCAAGGGCCTCGGAGGAGGACGTTTGAATGACTACGCCCTGATACGTTTCGTCGTGGTTCAGCACAAGGACGCCGTCCGTAGTAATCCATACATCCAATTCGGAGCCGTAGGCGTCCATGCGAATGGCATTTTCTAAAGAAGACAGCGAGTTTTGCGCAGACCCTAATTTGTCCCAATAACCTCGATGGGTTATGATTTGCGTTTGCGCCTCCAATATCCATCCATACGACAGGAGGAGGCAGGAAAGGATTGTTTTAAAAATAACGTGTGTCATATATTTTCGATTTTGAATAAGCAAAAAAACTCCCGTCTCCGGTACAAAGCCGAAAACGGGAGAAAAAATTTATTATACGTAAATGAAAGAAATATCATTGTCAAAAATCTTCCGAGAAGTCATCCTGCCCCTCCTTTTCTTTTTTAGCGCTACGCATCCGGCGTCCTTTCAGGAGCGATTTGTAGCGTGCAATGCAATCGTTGAGCGCTTTGCCGAAGCGTAATATCTTTCCTTCGGCTTCTTCTTCGGGCGAGGCTTCTTCTTTTACCGTGAGCAGGCGAGCGTTTATGACGTGAATCATATTTGCGTAATCGCGATCCATTTCGGCGCGTATCTGCGACAGATGTTCCGAAGACGGACGGGCGGCGGCGTCTTCCACCTGCTCGGCAGGCGATTGTTTGTAGGCTTTGTTTGCCGCATCCAGGTCTTCTATCCATTCGTCAAGTTCGAGCAGTCGCACTTCGCGCGAGAGGCGGTCCGATGCGAGGTCTTGCAGAAGACTGTCGATAGCGGCCGTCTTTGCGGCGGCTAAGGTTGCGCGTCGCACGGCGTTGTTGTATTGGTTAATCGCGTTATAGACTTTGACTGTGGCGAGTTGTTGTTCCGGGTGCGAAGTTTTTAGAAGAGCCCTTGCCGTGTCTTGCAAACCCAGAAATACGGCGCTTCGGTGACGGTCGATGGCGTCTGTGCGGATGAAACTGTGGGGCTGCATGTCGAACAGGGGATAGGCTTCTTTATACCGTGTTTCGTAAGGAGGATAGAGGCGCATTAAATTCAATAAATCCGTTCCGCAGAGCGTTACGAGGGCCGAGAATTCGGTATGAAACCGAAACCATTCTTCATTGCGCAAATTGCGGGCGATAAATTTTGATATTTTCATCACATTTGTTATTTTGAGTAAATAGAAAGTTAATCGTAATACGCGGTGTTCATTCCCCAAACATCCTTGTATTGGCGCAAAGTTATATGATTTTGCATTACGAACAAACTGTTCTTCAAAAAACATCTGCTTCCTTACTATTATATAGTTTTATGCTACTCTTCTCCGGAAAACTCCATGAGGAAGGCTTTGATAAATCCGTCTATCTTGCCGTCCATTACGCCGCCTACGTCGGAGGTCTGGTAGTTGGTGCGATGATCTTTTACGCGACGGTCGTCAAAGACGTAACTGCGTATTTGCGAACCCCATTCTATTTTCTTTTTCCCGGCTTCTATCTTCTGCTGTTCCGCCATTCGTTTTTGCAGGGCGAAGTCGTACAGCATCGAGCGTAGCAGTCGCATGGCGTTTTCGCGATTGTCCAACTGCGAGCGGCTTTCGGTATTTTCTATCAATATCTCGCGCGTTTCGCCCGTATCGGGGTCTTTGTAGTTGTAGCGGATACGGACGCCGGTTTCTACCTTGTTTACGTTCTGACCGCCGGCGCCTCCGGAGCGGAAGGTATCCCAGGTGTAGTCGGCCGGATTGATATCTATTTCGATGGTATCGTCTACCAAGGGGGTCACGAATACGGAGGCGAAGGACGTCATCCGTTTGCCTTGCGCGTTGTAGGGCGATACGCGCACTAAGCGGTGCACGCCGTTTTCGCCTTTCAGGTATCCGTAGGCATAATCGCCTTCTATTTGCATGGTCACGGTTTTGATACCGGCTTCGTCGCCATCCTGCAAATTGCTGATGGTGATTTTGTATTTGTTCGCTTCCGCCCAGCGCATGTACATGCGCATCAGCATCGACGCCCAATCCTGACTTTCCGTGCCTCCGGCGCCGGAGTTAATTTTGAGGACGCAGCCCATTTGGTCGGCTTCCTGGCGCAGCATGTTGCGAAATTCCAGATTTTCGAGCAATGTCAGGGCGCGGGCATAGGTTTGGTCTGCTTCCTGTTCGTCTACGATACCTTCTTTTACGTATTCGTAAGCCAAAGACAGTTCTTCGGTTGCGGCATGTAGTTCGTTATAGAGTTCGATCCACTTCTTTAGTTCTTTTACTATTTTCATTTGAGCTTCCGCCCTTTTGGCGTCTTCCCAGAAGACGGGGTCTTGGGTACGCAACTCTTCTTCTTCCAGCCGGATGGTTTTTCCGTCCACGTCAAAGGAACCCCCTCAGCGCATGCTCGCGCTCCAATACATTTTGTAATTGGTCTGATGTGATCATTTGTTCTGTTTTTTTTGTTTGAGTTGCAAATGTAGGAAAATTTTCCTGTACGCTTTCGGATTATTGTATTGTCCTTGCAAACGCGGCGCCGCAATCCGGGATACGCCCCCCGTCATCCTGCGAACATCGTGAAGCAATCCGGGATAGCGCCTCCCGTCATTGCGAACAACGTGAAGCAATCCAGCAAATACGCGATTCTGGATTGCTTCACCCTTTGGGTTCGCAATGACGAGGAGGACGTTCGGATGACGGGGAGGACGTTCGCAAGGACGCTTTGAATAAAACCCTTATTTCGGAAAAGCTCCCTTAGTAGCCAAAGAGACCCGACACATTCCCTCCCTTATTCCTCTCCCGTCGGTTGAAACCGACGGCAATGTGTGGGGGATTGGGCTAAAGCCCATGAAAGCCTTTGTATTT
>JAISZY010000146.1 GCA_031284375.1 Tannerellaceae bacterium
CGGTCGAAATATCACATTGTACTATATACGGCATGATATAACTCTTTTAGTCGTATTATCTGTCATTTGCAAACTTAAAGATGTTTATTTCTCTGCATATATACTATTTTGTATTTTCCAAACCCTCAAATCCCGGCGTTTTTGAGGGTTTGCGGAGAGTTGGACGTCAAAAAAACGACTTTTCTTCTTCCCAAATCTGACTAAATGATATTTTTGACCCTTAGTTTGCAAAATGATATTTTGAATGTAAATGGAGATGTTCTACAAAGTCCTGTGAGGGGCTGCCTATGTAGCACGAGATGAGCTACCGAAGAAGAGACGTATATCTGTGGTCTTGGGTATTTTCTGCATTTCTACGGAATAAATTCGTTTTGTCCCCAGAATCTGCATGATACATGCTTCCGGAGCTTTTTATTATCTACATAGAAACGTTAAAAAAACAACATAGTACAAAATTGGATGTATTTTCTTTTTGCACATAAGGAAAATGCTATATATTTGCAATCCAAAAAATTATAAACTTCTAACATTAAATATTTACAGACATGACAAAAGCAGACATCGTTCGTGAAATTGCGAAAAGTACCGGGATAGATAAGCAGACGGTTTTAAACAGTGTAGAATCCTTTATGGAATTAGTAAAAGATTCGTTGGCGCAAGGAGACAATGTATACCTGAGAGGGTTTGGTAGTTTCATCGTTAAACAGAGAGCGCAAAAGACCGCCCGCAACATTTCGAAGAATACAACCATCATTATTCCGGAACACAACATTCCATCCTTCAAGCCGGCAAAGACTTTCCTCGATAAAGTAAAATGAACACATTATATTAACTAAAAACAGAAAACAATGCCGAGCGGAAAAAAAAGGAAAAGACATAAAATGTCTACGCACAAGCGAAAGAAAAGACTGAAGAAAAACAGGCATAAAAAGAAGTAAACTTGTCTTTCCTCGTTTTTGAAGAACAAACTTAATCTATGGCCTTTTAAGTTTGTTCTTCGTGCATTTATTTGATAAGGTCTAAACAACAAAAAAACCTCTTTTTTATAGTGATTAGTGAATTAGTAGTCGATGTACAACCCAAAGAGGTGGCTATTGCCGTATTGGAAGACAAAAACCTTGTGGAACTTCAGAAAGAAGCCCGCAATGTTGCGTTTGCCGTGGGGGATATCTATCTCGGTAAAGTTAAGAAACTTATGCCCGGGTTGAATGCCGCTTTCATTGATGTAGGTTATAAAAAGGATGCATTTCTTCACTACCAGGACTTAGGTTCTAATTTTAATACCCAACAAAAATTTCTGAAGCAGGTATTAAGCGAAACAAAAAAACAACCTGTTCTTGCCAAAGTACAGATGCTACCCGAAATAGATAAAGAAGGAAGCGTGAGCGACGTACTTAAGCCCGGACAGGAAGTCCTTGTGCAAATTGCAAAAGAACCGATCTCCACGAAAGGACCTCGATTAACTTCCGAACTATCTTTTGCCGGAAGATACATCGTGTTGATTCCTTTCTCGGACAAGGTATCTGTCTCCACTAAAATCAAATCGGATGAAGAACGCGCCCGTTTGCGCCAATTAATTCAAAGTATTAAACCGAAGAATTTCAGCGTAATCGTACGTACCTCCTCAGAGGGTAAACGTGTAGCCGAACTTGATCACGAAATGAAAACATTGGTGAAACGATGGGAAGATAACATCACCAAAGCAGCCAAACAAAAAGCTCCGGCTCTTGTTTACGAAGAAACAGCCCGTACGGTAGCGCTTCTGCGTGATATTTTCAATCCCTCGTTCCAAAACATTCACGTAAACGATAAAGAAGTTTACGACAGCCTGCGCGATTATGTGAATTTGATTGCCCCCGGACGGGAAGATATCGTTAGCCTGTATACCGGAGAACTCCCAATATTCGACAACTTTGGAATTACCAAGCAAATCAAATCACTCTTCGGACGTACCGTAACATACAAAAGTGGAGCATATCTGATTATAGAGCATACCGAAGCTATGCACGTTATAGATGTGAATAGCGGTAATCGCTCAAAAGGAAGCGACGCCCAGGAAAAAACAGCAATCGACGTAAATATCGCAGCAGCCGACGAAATTGCACGGCAGCTTCGACTACGCGATATGGGCGGAATTATTGTGGTTGACTTTATCGACATGTCGGAAACGATAAACCGCCAAAAGCTCTATGAACACACGATAAATGTAATGAAAACAGACAGAGCCAAGCACAATATCCTTCCTGTAAGCAAATTCGGACTGATGCAAATTACCCGCCAAAGAGTTCGTCCGGCAATGAATGTAAACACGTCGGAGAATTGTCCTACCTGCTTCGGAACAGGCAAAACGAAACCTTCCATTCTCTTTACCGATAGTCTGGAAGAAAAAATTGATAGTTTGGTGAACAAACACAACGTGAAGAAATTGGCCCTACACCTGCATCCTTATGTAGCGGCTTTTGTGAACAAAGGTATTTTTTCTTTAAAGTGGAAATGGAAACTTAAATACACACGAAAATTGAAAGTTATCCCCGACCAAAATCTCGCCTTTCTGGAATATAAGTTTTACGACCCCGACAGAAATGAGCTTGATATGAAAGAAGAAAAAGAAACTAAGTAAAGAGAGGAGGTGTTCATAAGAGGACACCTCCTTTCTTTTGGCGATTAGATGGGTACTTTCGTTGATAAAATCGGCTAATTGGTCGATTCTGTTTTAGTTTGACAGGTTTATTTCATACATTTCGCCTGTATTTCAACTTTAAATAAAACGTATTGTTATGAAAACAAAAGTATTAAAAGTTTTTATGTTATGTGCCGTTATGATTACGGCATTACATGTTTCGCTATCTGCACAAGAGGATGATGTTCTGAAAAAGATGGCCGGTGAATGGACCTATACGATGCCCGATATGGGAGGCGGAGGCGCTATGGATGGTAAGTGCATAATTGCTACGGTAAACGGAGAAACCAAAGCAACTCTGTCTACTCCCATGGGAGACATAACGTCTTCGGCGCTGAAATTAGAGAACGGCAAGTATGTAGGCAATATGGACATTCCGGATTTTGACTTGGGAATTGCACTCTACTTCAAAGAAGACGTATTAATGCAGGAAATCCTTTCCGGTTTCGGCGACATTGTTGTTGAGATGAAACGTGCAAAATGATGTTTTTGGCTTGATGTTATTATCCCCAAACAAACCGGAAGACTGTTTAAACGTAAACGAAGCTTCCGGTTTGTTTTGTCTAAAACGACCAATGCAAGGCGATTCTCACTCCTATCTCGAAGGAAGATGTATTTCCTTGTGGTCATAATCATATCCGTCTACGTATACGTCGTTGCCCGACACGGCAACACCGCAGGCCTCCGATTCTTCGGTTGAAAGTTGGATTTCTTCGCTGTTTTTCCACAATATAGCCCGGTGTAATCCTTCATCATCCACAATGTGTCCTGCTATATACACGTTGTGGTCGAGATGCAAATCAAAAGCGCAAATACGAGGTTCCCAATAAATAAAGGATGGATTCTTTTTATTGTTTTCATGGTTCTGTTTCTTATTGGTTTGTTTTCGTTCGGCCAATAACTCGCCGGAAACGACCTGCGGCTTCTTCGGCTTCCGAAAGGCTAAGGCTGAGCGGCGGAAGCAGGCGGATGGTGCGAGCGCCGGCTACTCCGGTAAATATATTTTGTTCGAAAAGCAGGCGACGACGAACTTCTTTGACCGATTCTTCAAATTCGATGCCTATCATCAAACCACGACCCCGTATCTCCCGAATGCCCGGCAAGGTGGCCAGTTCTTGCATCAGATAATTTCCAACGCGGTTGGCGTTTTCTATCAGTTGTTCCTTCTCCATAATGTCTAATACCGCAAGAGCGGCAACGCAGGCTAAATGATTGCCGCCGAAGGTTGTGCCCAACATGCCGTGAACGGCTTTGAACATCGGACCGATTAACACCGCGCCCATCGGGAAACCATTGGCTATCCCCTTGGCTACGGTAATGATGTCGGGCCGTATCCCGGCATACTGGTGAGCGAAAAACTTTCCGCTTCTGCCGTAGCCCGATTGTATTTCGTCTACTATCAGGCAAACTTCGTAGCGGGTGCAGAGTTCGCGGAGAGAGCGCAGAAAATCGTCGGGAGGTATCTGTATGCCGCCCACGCCTTGTATGCCTTCGATGATGAGCGAAGATACGTCGCCTTTTTTTAATTCGGCTTCCACAAGGTCGGGATGGCCGATGGGAAGGTAGGTAACGGGCATACCTTCGTTCACCGGAGCGATGATGGCCGGATTGTCGGTTACACGTACGGAGGCCGAGGTGCGTCCGTGAAATGATGCCCGAAAGGATACAACCCGACGTTTGCCGTTGTGGAAGGATGCAAGTTTCAGGGCGTTCTCGTTGGCTTCGGCGCCGGTATTAATCAGAAAGAGGGCATAGTTGTCGTATCCGGAGGCGGCTCCCAGCTTGTCGGCCAATTGTTGTTGTAGACTGTTTACAACGGAATTGGAATAGAAGCCCAGTTTGTTGATTTGTCCGGTCACGGCTGTCACGTAGTCGGGATGCGAATGTCCGACGGAAATAACGGCATGACCGCCATACAGGTCGAGGTACTCATTGCCGGCCGAGTCCCACACCCGGCAGCCTTTTCCTTTTACTATCTCTATGTTGAAAAGGGGGTAAACGTCAAATAGATTCATTTTACTATATATATTAATGTATATCTAAAATCCGGAAGGTTTTAAATGTAATCCTACGGTTTCTTCGAGACCGAACAGGATATTCATATTGTGTACCGCCTGACCGCTGGCGCCTTTCAGAAGGTTGTCTATCATGGATATGATGAGGAGCTTGTCGCCGAACTTCTGTAAATAGAGGAGGCACTTGTTGGTGTTTATCACCTGCTTGAGGTCGGGATTTCTGTCTGTAAGAAAGGTGAACGAATGATCGCTGTAATAGGTTTCGTAGATGTGCCGGATTTCTTCCAAATCAATCTTTGTGTTGATATAAGTGGTAGCAAATATACCACGGGCGAAGTTGCCCCGTACCGGAATAAAGTTGATGGAACTCCGAAAACTATGCTGCAATTGAACAAGGCTCTGCCGTATCTCTTCCAAATGTTGATGTTCGAAGGGTTTGTAGACGGAAACATTGTCGCTCCTCCAACTGAAATGGGTGGTCGCTCCCGGTTTTACGCCCGCTCCGGTGGAGCCGGTGATGGCATGTACATGTAGCTCGCTGTTCAACATCAAATGTTTGGCCAACGGCAATACGGCCAATTGGATGCAGGTTGCAAAACAGCCGGGATTGGCTACGTGTTGCGACTTGCATATCTGCCGACGATTCAACTCCGGAAGGCCGTAAACGAAATCGTGTGTTTCACTTTGGATGCGGTAATCGGTCGATAGGTCTATTACCTTCAGATTGTTGGGCAGCGGATGGGTTTCGATAAACTTTTTTGTGTCGCCGTGGGCGGTGCAGAAGAAGAGCAGGTCGATGGTATTGAGCGGGAGATTGTCTGTAAAGACAAGATCTGTTTCGCCAAATAATCCGCCGTGTACGTCCGTCACCTTATCGCCGGCATGGCTCGTGCTGTGAACGAAGACCGGTTCGACGTCCGGATGATTTATCAGCAGGCGAATCAATTCGCCTGCCGTATATCCTGCTCCTCCGATTATTCCTATTCGTATCATAATTGTATCATAATTATATTATACAGTAAAATAATGTCCTTTACAAGCAAAGATATGAATTACATGCTTTTCTATACAATAAGTAATTCGATGTTCGTCATTTATTCTCTTTGAAGCAATCCCTTCTTGATTTTTCAAAACTTCTGTTTTTCCTATACCACCTTGAAAGGGATGCTTCTTTATATCGATTAAAAGTTCATGTATTTTTGCATATAAAGAAGAATTTTCCTGATTCCAGTAAGTAATATCATCAATAGCTTTGTGAGAAAACATATAATCATTTCCATACAATTGTTTCAAACAATCTTTTATTTTATTCTTGTTCCCATTACAAGATAAATTTGTATAGTAATATTGTTTTGAAACACAGAAACTTTCGTTATTTA
>JAISZY010000194.1 GCA_031284375.1 Tannerellaceae bacterium
GAAACTTTGAAGTACATAACGGCACGAAGGTACTGCCTAACTGTCTGATAACCAATACCCCTTGTGTACTACAAAACGGATTTTTGCGAACTTTGAAAAATCGAACTCCTGATTTTCATTGGCTTACGATTTTTATGTAAAAAACTCCAAGCAAAAACCGTCTGTTTTTAACTGAAATTTAACAACTCGAGGCGGAAATGCTGCAATGTGGGTTAACGCTAAATTTTCAATTTTTTGATGATGCCAATGCACAAAACCATGCCGCGTAAAGTATAAATTCGGGCGCGGATACAGCACTGGATCGCACCAAGGACAATACGGATCGGTATAATATTCATACGCAAATGTGCCGCTTGCTATTTCCTCTATTTCACTTTCTATCTCCACCGTGCCGTCTGCATGGAAGGTATAATAGGCAGAAGTGCAGGAACGGTCTACTGTATCTCCTGCGCTGAAATCCAGCAAGAGTTTCCATGTCCCTACAATGCTTGCCTCCGATTCTTTAGCCAGGTCCCACTCCTCTTCCTTCATTGAAGCTATTGCATCTTCGCACTTCAGTTGATTGAGTTGCGACCGGAATTTTATCACATGGCTCCAAACGGGTATTTCCCAGTATTCGCATCCGGTTACCGTCACACAGAATAGTGCAATCAGTAGAAATTTTTTTGTTCTCATAATCTATGTATTTTTAATGGGTATTACTCTATTTGATTTGTGCCGGGATGCCGGACACCATCAGGAACACCTTGTCGGCGCATTGGGCGATGTACTGGTTTGTCCACCCTTGCAGATCTGTAAACTTACGTTGCAGTTCGTTCTCCGAAACTCCTCCCATCCCAATTTCGTTGGTTACGAAGATAAAGGTAGCCTCTTGTGCGGTGAAGGCGTCGAACTCCATCTTCAGGGCTTCCAAGGCGGCGGTGGTATCCGAATGTTGGTCGTAAAAGAAATTGGTGCACCACAGGGTGACGCAGTCTATCACTACAACCCGGCCATGGAGCGAATGACGGATCAGCGCCTTCTCCTCTTCGATAGTTGTCCATTCCGGGCTGCGCGCCGACCGGTGATGCAGCACCCGCTGCCGAAAATCTTCGTCCCAGATCCGGGCGGTAGCTATGTAGACAGGACGCGGAGAGAGGCTTAGCGCCAACCTCTCCGCGTAAGAACTTTTGCCCGAACGGGCGCCTCCGGTTATGAGCAGGATTTGCTTCATTTCGGCATTAGTCGGTACCGCCGCCCAGCGCACGGTAAAGATTTACTACGGCCTGAATCTGCTCCAGCTTGTCGCTCACCTGAGAGAGTTGGGCTTGCAACAGATTTTGCTGGGCCGTCAGCACTTCGGTGTAATTCGCCACACCGGCTTTAAGCAGCTCTTGCGTAAAGTAAACGGCCGTCGATAAGGTTTCTATCTGCCGGGTGCGAAGCTCGTTCTTACGACCCGACGATTCGAAAGCATAAAGCATGTCCGACACTTCCTGTCCGGCCGTGAGCAGGGCCTTCTCGAAGTTGAGCAAGGCTTCCTCTTGCTGTGCTCTGGCAATCTTGAGCTGCCCGCGAAGCTGATTCCCGGCAAAGATGGGCTGCGTAACGCTGCCGACAAGGCCTGTCAGGAAGTTTCCGGGAGAGAAAATATCAACCAGTGCGAAATTCAGCGTAACAGCCGGATAAAGGGCGGCCTGTGCAGCGTTTTTCATCTCGAAGGCGGAACGGAAATTCAGTTCGGCCTGCCGCACGTCGGGGCGATGAGCGAGCAACTGTGCCGGGACGCCGTACTTGAGTCGTTCGGGAAGGTTTTGTATCCGTATGTTCTGCCGGGCTATCGGGCCGGGTTTTTGCGCCGTCATCAGCCTCAGGGCGTTTTCCATTTGGCGGATACGATTCTCCAGTCCGGGGATGCTTATTTGCGTACTATAAAGCAACGCCTTGCTCTGTTCTACGGCAGCGCCGTTCAGCAAACCGGCATCCATGAGGGATTGCATCGTAGAGGAGCTTTCTTCCAATAAGCGGATGGTTTCCTGCGTAATCCTCAACTGCTCGTCGAGCGCCATCAGCGTGTAGTACGAGGTAGCGATATTGGCCACCAGCGAAGTTTGTATCAGTTTGCGATAGACGTGCGAGTTGAGAAGCTGTGCATAGCGTGCACGAGCCTGCCGGTTCAGCCTGCCGCGTATATCCACTTCCCATTGCACCGAGGCGCCTAAGGCAAATGGCTCGTTGTCCGTACTCCGCCCCACCAGGGTGGCGGTGGGAAAGTAGGCCGAGTTGGCTATCAAGAGCGAGGCCTCGGCCTGTTGGATGCGCGTGTAAGCGATTCGCAGGTCGAAGTTCCGGCTCAATCCTTCCTCTATCAGCGCGTGCAGGCAGGTATCGGCAAAGTATTGGTTCCACGGAATGTGGGCGATGGTTGTCGTATCGTCCGGATTACCTTCGCGATATAAGTCCGTAAGGTCTGTCTGGGGCGATTGATACCGGTTGAGCACCTGGCAGGAAGAGAGTCCGGCCAAGAGAACAATGACCGGAACAAGTATATAAGGGATGGTTTTGATATGCATAACTGTTATCTTTTTCTTTTGATTACTTCGTCGTTTGTATTGATAAGCCCGGATCGGCTAAACCTATCCTGAAGGGTCTGGAATATAATGTATAGCGAGGGAATCACCAAAACGCCGAGCAGCGTCCCGATCAACATTCCTCCAATGGCGCTGATGCCGATAGATTTGTTGCCGATGGCTCCGGCGCCCGTAGCTAAGGCCAAAGGCAGGAGGCCGAAGATAAAGGCAAAGGAAGTCATAAGAATCGGGCGAAGCCGGGCCACGGCTCCGTTCACGGCAGCTTCGATGATGCTCATGCCCTGTTGTCGCCTTTGGATGGCATATTCCACAATCAGGATGGCGTTCTTGGCCAATAATCCTATCAGCATGATAAGCGAAATCTGTACATATATATTATTTACGATGCCCGTGCCGTTCATCAGTCCGAGGTAGATGAAGACGAATACTCCGGAAAGTCCTATCGGTAGCGATAGGATAACGGCCAGCGGAAGGATATAACTTTCGTACAAAGCGCAGAGCAGCAGGTAGACGAAGATAAGGCAAAGGGCAAAGATAAGGTAGGTTTGGCTACCGCTCTTTACTTCTTCGCGCGTCATACCGGAGAAGTCGTATCCATATCCGGCGGGAAGGGTTCGGGCGGCTTCTTCCTGAACGGCTTTCAGCACATCGCCGGTGGCATATCCGGCAAGCAGGTTGGGGACAATCATAACATTCATCGAAGAATACATATTGAAGCGGTTGAGCGTCTGAGGGCCGGTTATATCCTTTATGGTGAGAAACTCCGTAACGGGCGCCATCTCGCCGGAAGCCGTCCGGATATAGTAACCGTCCAAGTTGTCCAATGTAGCGCGATGTTCGGGCGAAGATTGCAGCATAACGCGAAACTGCTTCCCATAGATATTGAAGTTGGAAATATACATACTTCCCACGTAAGCCTGCAATGTGGCCATGACTTGTCCGAGCGTCAATCCGGCGGCTTTTATTTTGGGGATATCGGCTTCCAATAGTTTCTGCGGGAAATTGGGGTCGAAGGTTGTCCGCGCCATCATCACTTCCGGTCGATTGCGCATGGCTTCGAGGAAACGATTGGTAACGTCGAAAAAGCGATTTACATCTCCCCCGCTACGGTCTTGCATCTGCATTTCCACGCCGCTACTCAGTCCGAAGCCCTGCAAAGTAGGCGTCCCGGTGAAGATAAAGGTTGCATGCATATTGTTCGTTTTCTGCTGCATAAGGGCAACGACTTGGGCCGTTGTTATTTTCCGTTTGTTCCACGGTTCCATTTTAATCATCACCGTAGCATACGAACTACCCACGCCGCTCTGGAAATTTACGCCGGTGATGTTCTGCACAAATGCCACATGGTCGATTTCTTCGGCTATCTTCACCACTTCGCGCACCAGCGAATCCGTCCGTTCAAGCGACGAGCCGGGAGGCATCGTAATCAGTCCCATCACGCCACCGCTGTCTTCCTGGGGAACGAAACCGGAAGGAATAACGCGCATCAGAAAGAGAAGCAACACGGTGGCGACAGCGATTATCGCTACCGTAATCCAGCGATGTCCTTTTTTGCCGAGGAAATGCAGAGAAGATTCATATTGCTTTGTCCCGGTCTTGAAGAGTGTATTGAACAAGGCGCAGAATTGTTTAACCAGGCTCTGTTTCTTTCTTTCTTCCTCTCTGTGCGGTTTGAGAAACAAGGCGCACAGCGCCGGACTTAGCGTAAGCGCATTTACGGCCGAAATAACTATCGATATAGCCAAAGTAAGTCCGAATTGCGTATAGAATACGCCGGACGTACCGCCAATGAAGCTCACCGGGATAAACACCGCCGCCATAACCAACGTAATGGATACGATGGCGGGGGCGATTTCCCGCATCGCCTTCAGCGTGGCTTCCTTGGCGTTTTTCATCCCGGCGTCCAACTGGGCATGTACGGCCTCGACCACCACAATGGCGTCGTCTACCACGATACCGATGGCCAGCAGGAGGGCAAACAGGGTAAGGAGATTGATGGAAAAGCCAAACAGCTTGAGAAAGAAAAACGTTCCGATAATGGCAACCGGCACGGCAATGGCCGGAATGAGCGTAGAACGAAAATCCTGCAAGAACACCAATACAACAAGGAATACCAGCAGAAAGGCTTCCAGCAACGTAGAAATAACTTTTTGGATGGAAGCGCTCAGAAACTCATTCGCATCCATCACATAATTGATTTTCAATCCAGGGGGGAAGAGCGCTTCTGCCTGATTCAGTTCCTTCTTGATGTTGTTGATTACCTCCTGCGCATTGGAACCGGCTGTCTGGTTGATGCCGATAGCTACGGATTCTTTCCCGCTAAGGTAGGACACCACGGTATAGTTGAGCGCCCCCAATTCTACGTCGGCAATGTCTTTCACCCGCAGCAACTGCCCTTCGTGCGAACGGACTATTACGTTGCCGAATGCTTCGGCCGACTTCAGTCTGCCGGTATATTTCAATGTATATTGGAAGCTCTGGTCCGAGTTTTGCCCCAATTCTCCGGGCGCTGCTTCGATGTTCTGTTCCTGCAGGGCGGCAATCACTTCCTGGGGACTGATTTTGTAGGCAGCCATCACATCGGGCTTAAGCCAGATGCGCATCGAGTAGTCTCTGGCGCCAAACACGTTGGCATCGCCCACTCCTCTTACGCGCTTGATTTGCGGCAGGACGTTGATATTGGCATAATTCTGGATAAAGGTACGGTCGTACTCCGGATTGTCGGACGAGATGGAAATCATCAAAATCGTACTGCTTTGTTGTTTGCGCACCGTCACGCCGATCTGCACCACTTCCTGGGGAAGATGGGGCGTAGCGCGCGCCACTAAGTTTTGTACGTTTACGGCGGCAATATCGGGATTAATGCCTTGTTCGAAATAAATGGTTACGTTGGCCATTCCGGTATTGGAAGCCGAGGAGGTCATATAGGTCATTCCTTCCACGCCGTTGATTTGTTCTTCCAGCGGAATGACCACGCTGTTCATCACCACATCGGCATTCGCTCCCGGATACGAGGCGGATACCTGCACGGTGGGCGGCGCGATGTTGGGGTATTGTTCTACCGGGAGCATGGAGATACCGATGATTCCCAATACTACGATGAGGATGGAAATAACGGTAGACAGTACCGGTCTTTCTATAAATGTTTTCAGCATTGTATTACTACTTTGATTAAACGTTTTTTACGGCTCACTCTTGTGCGGTTATTTTCTTTCCGTGGCTCAACGTGGCGATACCGTCGGTAACGATTCGGTCTCCTTGGTTCAGCCCTTCGGTCACTACGTAATGTTTACCGTCGGGAGTAGCGAGCACGGAAATAACTTTTTGTATCACCGAATCGCCCTGAATCATATATACAAGCACCTTGTCCTGCTGTGCAAAGGTGGCTTTCTGGGGTATGAGCAGCGCCTTCTCTAAGGTTCGCGGGATGGTTATCTTGCCGCTCATTCCGCTTTTCAACAGCCCTTGCGGGTTGGGAAACTCTACCCGGAAATTAGCCGAGCCGGTCGTTATGTTCAGCACGCCGGTAATGGTTTCTATTCTTCCTTTCTCCGGATACGCGCTACCGTTGGCCAAGGCGAGGGTGATGTCCGGAGCGTTTTTAATCTTTTCGGCCTGCGTTTCTCCCTCCAGATTGTTTAAGAACTCGGTCAGCGCTTTCTCGTTCAAGGAGAAATGAGCGAATATCCGGCTGGTATTGGCTACGGTTGTCAGCACGTTCTGACTGTTTACCAAACTACCTCGGCGGTAGGGGATAGCGCCTGTCATGCCGTCTACCGGACTGGTTACTTTGGTCCATCCCAAGGTAGCCTCTGCGTTTTTCAGCGTAGCATCGGCCTGCGCCTTGGCAGCCTGCGCCGCGTTGTAGGCGTATTGATACGATTCCAATTGCACACTACTGATTATATTTTTCTCGGCCAATGGCAACATTCTTTTGAAATTCAGTAAAGCCGTGCTTAACTGTGCTTCGGCAGCCGTCACGCCTGCCTTGGCTATTTCTAAGGCTTGTTCCGCCTGAGGCGAATTTATTTTAAACAAAGCCTGTCCGGCTGTGACTACGGAACCTTCGTCTACGTAAATGTCGTCGATAAAGCCATCTATCCGCGGACGAATCTCGATGTCTTCTTTTCCCTTGATCGTTACGGGATATACCGATTGGAGTGTTACGTCCTGTGCGCTCACGCTTGTAGCGGGATACGCTTGGAGAGCGGTTTTAGCGTTTCCTTTTTCCGTGCGGTTTCTACTTCCGCAAGACAGCATCAACAAGCAGCTCATGGCTGCCGGTAAAATCATTTTCATCATTGCTATTATAATTAAAACATTCTATAAATGGCTCAAAGATAAAACTTTTTCGGCTATATCAGACTGTGGGATGCGTCGGTAGCGAATGACTCGAGGCTCCCAAAGCCGCATAAAGGAGAAAATAATTTGGCGAAGCGCTCCGAATACTTATCTTTGCATCCGAATAATGGTGTAACCTGTTTGCTTTCGCGAACGGTTAGTAAAAGGGAATCCGGTGAGATACCGGAGCTATGCCCGTAGCTGTAAGTTCTGTATAACCTCGGTGATAACTTCAATAGCCACTGTTCCGAAACCTCGGGAATGGGAAGGCCGGCCGACAAAAGGAGAACAAGCCAGAAAACCTGCCGTTATTCTTATTTATGCAGCGCCGCGGGTAAAGGCGTCTGATAAACCGGAAATGATGTATGCCGAATTTGTTGTTTTATAAGAAAAGGCTTTGCCTTTGTGTCTGTCTGTTGTGGTTTGCTTATGCAAACGCTCAGGAGATGGATAGTTTGCTGTATCGCGAACTTCCCCGCGTGGAAGTGGTTGAAAAGGCGCGTCCTTCCGTTACCCGCGAAGGCGCGCCGCTTCAACGGATAGACCGGAGCGGGATAGAACGTTTGGGGATACGAGACCTGTCGGAGGCTGTCCGCCGTTTCTCCGGCGTGACGGTTCGCGATTACGGCGGAATAGGCGGACTGAAAACGGTTTCAATCCGTAGTCTCGGCTCTCAGCATACGGCCGTCAGCTACGACGGGGTGACTATCGCCGACGCCCAAAGCGGACAGGTAGACATCGGCCGTTTTACCTTAGATGATGTAGAAAGCGTTTCGCTCTCTATCGGGCAAACCGACGATATTTTTCAAACAGCACGCATGTATGCCTCCGCAGGAGCGCTCCGAATCCGAACGCAGACGCCTCGCTTCGACGATGCCCGCCCGTTCCGTTTGGAAGGCCGGCTGAGAGCCGGTTCTTTCGGAATGTTCGCCCCTTCGCTCCGCTATGAGCAGAAATTGGGACAATCCTTCGCGGCCTCCTTGCATATCGACCGGCTCAGCGCCGAAAATACATATCCGTATACGTTTACAAATGTAAACGTCGTTACCCGCGAAAAACGTAAGAACAGTGATATCCATAGCCTGAATACGGAACTGAACCTCTTTGCCGACCTGCCGCAACAGGGTAGCCTTCGGCTGAAAGCCTATCTGTTTGATTCGCATCGCGGATTGCCCGGCTCCGTGATTCTCTATAACGACTATCATACCGAACGCCTTGGCAACCGGAATGCCTTTGTGCAAAGCCGGTATGAAGGTCGCTGGGGCAAACACTTTACTTTCGGGGCGCAAGGGAAGTTCGATTATTCGTGGACGCACTACCGGGATTACCACAGTAAATACGTAGACGGACAGCAAACAGACGTGTATACGCAGCGCGAATATTACGGCTCGGCAGCCATGCTTTATACCGTGAGCGAGAATCTTTCGTTTTCGATGGCCGAAGATGTTTTTTTCAACACCTTGGATGCTACGACGCCGCTCTGCGCCTTCCCCCGGCGCCTCACTTCGCTGACGGCGCCGGCCGGCCGGTTCAAAAACAGTCGCCTCACGGTAACGGCAAGCTTGCTGGGTACCTATATCGCCGAGGATGTGCAGCGAGGAGAGCCTGCTGCCGACCGTAAACGTATCTCGCCGGCTATCAGTTTTTCGTACCGCCTCTTTGGCGAACAAAATCTACGGCTGAGGGCTTCGTTCAAAGATATTTTCCGTGTTCCTACGTTCAACGACTTGTATTACGACCGTATCGGTAGTAAAGACCTCGACGACGAAAAGGCCGCCCAATACAACGCCGGCCTTACCTGGAGCGGCTCCTGCGGCCGGCTCGATTACGTGAGCCTGACGGCAGACGGCTATTATAATAAGGTAAAAGACAAAATCGTGGCCATGCCCACGATGTTTATCTGGAAGATAATGAATATGGGCGAGGCGGAGATAAAAGGATTGGACGTAAACGTCTCGGCCCGCTTGACGTTCTCGGCTGTTCTGTCTCTCCTGGCGGATGGCTCGTATACGTGGCAGAAGGCGGTGGATGTTACGAAGGAGGGTTCGAAAACCTACGGTCATCAGCTCCCTTATACGCCCGAACACTCCGGAGCGGTTTCCGTATCGCTCGCCAATCCTTGGGTGAATGTGAGCTGGCTTCTCACGGCGGTGGGCGAGCGATATTCGCTCCCTCAGAATATAGAAGCAAACCGGATGGAGGGATACGCGGAGCATCAACTCTCGCTTCAGCGCAGTTTCCGGTTTCGGCAAGGAACGCTCGGTTTGCAAATTGAGGTGATAAACCCGGGAAACGCCACGTACGACGTAATCCGCTATTATCCCATGCCGGGGCGTTCCTTTCGTGCAAGTATCAGTTATAGCTATTAATTATAAAATCATTTAAACTTACAAGAAAATGAAAAAGGTTTTTTATGTATTTACCCTGTGTGTATCGTTGTCGGTAGCGTTCAGCGCGTGTAGCGACGACGATAAGGAAGAGAACGTGTTGGCGCCCGCCCATGCGGTGGATCATCTTGTTTTTTATGATACGGATATCGAAGAACAAAAAATCGGCGGAACGCTCTCTTGGCAGCTTCCTTCGCAGGAAAATAAGATCGACGGTTATGTGATTTACCTGGGAGAAAGCGCTACGTCCAAAGACGCAAAGTTGGGAGAAGTATCCAAAGGCGCAACCTCTTTCGCCATCCCCAACGGTACGCCGTTCGGCAAGTATCTTTTGGTTATTGCCCGGAATACGGCCGGCGAATCGACGAATATCGCTTCTTTGCCGGTGGAAGATCTTATCGCCCTTCCTCAGCCGGGAGTTCCCAAAACCCTGGGGGCGTTCATCCTGAACAGGGGAGCTTACCAGGCCGGCAATGCCTCCCTGGCTTATTACAACCTCGCGCTGGGCGAGATGATTCCCAACGTATATCAAACGGTAAACAAAAAAGCGCTGGGCGACTCGGCAGAACAGGCGCTGATATATGGCTCGAAGATGTATATTACCGTAACAACGTCCAATCGCTTGGCGATTCTCGACGAAACCGGGGAGGAAATAGCCGGTATCCAACCTACGACGGATGGGTCGAACGGTAAGGAACCGCAAAGTCCGCGCGGCCTGGCAGCCTACAACGGAAAGGTGTACGTGAGCTATTACGACGGACATTCGGTTGCCGTGCTGGACACGGCTTCGCTCGAAATAGAAAATACCGTGACGGTGGGACGTTATCCCGAAGCGCTGGCCATTGCCGGAGGCAAACTGTATGTGGCCAATTCCGGCGGATTGGATTACGACGGTATGGGCTATGGACATACCGTGTCGGTGATTGACTTGGAAACGTTTACCGTAGAGAAAGAAATAGAGGTTGCGCTCAATCCTACCCGCCTGGCGGCCGATAGCGAGGGAGACGTATACGTTATCTCCATGGGCAATTACGGCGACGTGCCGAATACCCTCCAACGCATCGACGCCGCATCGGGCGAAGTAACCGAAATGGGAAAAGGCTCCCTCTTCTCGCTGGCCAACGACAAGCTCTACGTAATCTATGCTTCGTGGGGAGACCCGAACGTGAGTTATAAGAAATACAACGCGCTGACGGAAACCGTCGAATCCGAAAACTTTATCGCCGGCGCTACGACATTCGCCGCCATCTCGGCGCTGGGCGTCGACCCCATAGGCGGAGATATATACATTGCGGATGCCGAAGACTTTGTCTCCACCGGCACGCTCTATATCTTCTCGCCCGAAGGCCGGCAGAAGGCCAAGAAAGATACGGGCGGCTCCGATCCGAGCGCCATCTTATTCCATATCCAATGAAACATCTCCTGCTGATAAGTTGGGTTTGCCTGGTGGTCGCTTGCGGACGGCCGGGCAAGCCTTCCTCCTCTGCCGATGGCGTTTTGGCCGACACCACCCGGTATGCCCAAGGCTTTTCCATCCGCCGTTACGCCGGCTATCAGGTGGCGGAACTGATAGACCCTTGGGATAACGCCAAACTGCTGCAACGCTACGTGTTGGTAGAACGCCATCGCCCTTTGCCGGCAGATTTACCCCAAGGAACCCTTGTCCGGATTCCGCTGAAAAACGTGGCGGTTTATTCTTCCGTGCATGCTTCCATCATCGAGGAGCTGGGAGAAATAGAGCAAATCGTAGGCGTATGCGAGCCTCAGTACATGGAATCGGCGGGTATCCGCCAAAGATTGAGCGCCGGACTTATTGCCGATTTAGGTATGTCTACCGCCCCGAACGTGGAAAAGATGATGGATATAAACGTAGAATACATTATCGCCTCTCCCTTCCAAAACACCAACTACGGGCAGGCGGAGAAGTTGGGTATCCCCATCATCGAAGCCGCCGAGTATATGGAGACTCTCCCGCTGGGACGCGCCGAATGGGGGCGTTTCTACGGCTTGCTGTTCAACAAACAAGCCAAGGCGGATTCTCTCTTCCGAGCCACCGAAGAACGTTATCTGGCGCTCAAAGCCTTGGCCGAAACGGCCGGCAATCGCCCCACGGTTCTTTCGGAAAAACGCTACGGCTCGTTTTGGTACGTGCCGGGTAATGATAGTTATGCCGCCCACTTCTTCCGCGATGCCGGCGCCGATTATGTGTTTGAGCATATCCCCGGCCAAGGAAGCGCCCCCCTTGCCTTCGAAACGGTATTAGACCAAGCCATTCATGCCGATTTCTGGCTGATAAAGTACAATCAACCGGAAGAAATGACCTACCGCCACTTGCGTGCCGAATACGCCCCTTACGAGAATTTCGACGCCTTCAAACGCCGAAACATCTACACCTGCAATACGGGCAAAGTTCCTTATTACGAAGAATTTCCCATCCATCCCGACTATCTTCTCCGCGATTTAATCCACGTCTTTCATCCCTCCCTGCTTCCCGGCTATACGCCGCGCTATTACAGGTGGATGGCGGAAGATTGAACCGCGCGCCCTTTCATAACAGCTCGATGCAGCGTTCCAGCGCCATGCCGCGCGAGCCTTTTATGAGGATGTAATACCCCACGGGGGGGCATTGGCGGAGCATATCCATAAGCGCCTCCGTGGTAGGGAAAGACGTAAACCCCTTGCCGGAGGAGGCTTTGGTGAACTCTTCGCCACAGAGGTATACTTGGTCAAACCGGCCGGCTCGTACCTCGGACAGTATCTCGCGGTGAAGCGCCCGGCTGTCCTTTCCCAGCTCCTTCATATCGCCCAGAATAACGGCTTTGGGCTGCACCGTCATACCGGCAAAGTTGCGAAGCGCCGCCTTCATGCTATCCGGATTTGCATTGTAGGCATCCACAATAAGGCTGTTGTGAAGGGTTTGTTTCAACTGCGAGCGATGATTGGAAGGAACATACGAAGCGATAGCTCTGCTGATGCGTTCGGCCGGAATCTTAAAGTAGCGGCCTGCGGCTACGGCCACCATCACATTGTCCAGATTGTAGGAACCGATAAGTTGGGTTTCCACCGTATGTATTTTCCCTTGCTGCTTCCACTCGAAGATAAGAAAGGGCGAACGGCTGTCGGCCACGCGCCCCGAAGCAAAGGCGTCGTGGGTAGAGCCGTAGGTGACCTGCCGGATGCCTTCGGCCATCGCCTGCAGGTCTTTATCTTCTTTTCTGACGAAAATAACGCCCTTCGTATGCCGGATGTAATCATACAGTTCGCCTTTCGCCTTTACCACGTTGTCGAAGGAGCCGAATCCTTCCAGATGCGCACGTCCCACGTTGGTGATGAGGCCGTAGTTGGGCTGGGCGATTTCCGTCAGTTCGGCAATATCGCCGGGGCGGCTGGCTCCCATTTCAATCACAGCCATTTCGTGCTCGTGGGTTAATCGGAGCAGGGTGAGGGGCAGCCCGATTTGATTGTTGAGGTTGCCTTCGGTATAAAGCAGGTTGAACTTGGAAGAAAGAACGGCTGCCAGCAAGTCTTTCGTGGTAGTCTTTCCGTTTGTACCGGTGATAGCTATCAGGGGGATACCCAGTACTTTCCGATGACGCTTGGCCAGGCCTTGCAAGGTTTCCAGCACATTGTTTACCAGGATGGTTCGTTCGTTCCGGAAGTATTCCGCCCGGTCGATTACGGCATAATCCGCGCCGGCGTCTAAGGCCTTCCCTGCAAATTGATTTCCGTCGAAGTTCTTCCCTTTCAGCGCAAAGAACAGCGACCCGGAGGGGCAGTTACGGCTATCCGTCGTAATCTGGGGGTGATGTAAAAACAATTGGTATAATTCCGATGTACCCATGCGATGTATCGTTTATGATGTCTTATTTCCGTAGCGCAAATGTAACGGATATTCGGTAATAATACCCATCCGGGGGGCGGAATCTCCCTCGGCGGCGCGGCGCTGAGGCAAGGGGTTTTACTTAAATTATGTAATTCCTTACGCTTCCCTACCTGAAAATATAATGGATTCAATATCAGCGATAAATCTATCCGTCCGGAGCGGAAAATTTCTCTGGCTGGAGAAATAAATTTTTCTGGCTGGAGAGGTAAATTTCTCTGGCTGGATAATTTTATTTCTCTGGCTGGAGAGGTAAATTTATCTGCGATATAAATATATTTTTATCCAACAAAACATTTTTTAAGTACCACGCCGATGCGGCTGCAAGCCTCAAATTACTTATTTGTAGGTATTGACAACTCAAAGGCTTTATCAGACCTTTGTGGCTCTTCCTTTTATTAACAAATTAAATACACGAATAAACAAATCGTATGTAATATGAAAAAGACAGGAATCTTTTACGGATCTTCTTCGGGAACGACAGAAGACCTTGCGCAGCGGATAGCTACGCTTCTGGGCGTCGGCTCGGCGGATATGTACAATGTAAGCGATGTTCCGGCAAGCGCCGTCGCGCCTTACGAGGTGATAATCTTAGGAACATCCACTTGGGGTTCCGGCGATTTGCAAGACGACTGGGACAGTTTTCTCCCCAAACTGAAAAAGGTTGATTTGTCCGGCAAAACGATTGCCCTTTTCGGCGCCGGCGACTCGTCTTCCTTCGGCGATACCTTCTGCGACGGGATAGGAATTATCTACAAACAACTGAAGGCCACCGGCGCCACCTTTGCCGGAGCGACGCCGGTGGATGGATATACGTTCTACTCTTCGGAGGCCGTAGTAGACGGCGCCTTTGTAGGTCTGCCCCTCGACGAAGCGAACGAGAGTCATCTCACCGACAGCCGCCTTGCCCGGTGGATAGCACAATTAAAAGCGGAAGGATTGTGTGATTAACGATCCGATTCGCCGGATTCGGGCACAGAAGACAACGGCAGTTTTCTTGCCGTCACATCCGGTCGGGAGGTCTCTCCCGGCCGGGTTTTGCGGTCGCCGTACCAGAAAATAGTCGTAGCGCAGTCTACCGTTCCTGTTTTTTCTCCCCTCCACCCCATATCAAACTGAAAATGACGAGCGAAAGGGATTCCGTCCAGCAAACGAATCCGGAAGAACGTATTATAGCCGTAGGAATTATCCCTTTCGGCGCAGGGCGCTCCGCCGAAAGGCGTTTGGAAGGCGCGTACAGGCCGCCGGGCGTTATTGTAGTAGTGGTCTAAGTGAGAGTCGGAGGCAGCGGTCGCCGCATCGTTTTCGGTGCCGATTTGGTCGCCACCTTGCCCATACCATCCCGACGTATGGTTGAAGAGGGTCCATACATCGCCTTTGTAGACCCCCCTTCCTCCGCCAACGGAAGCGAAGTTCCACGGAT
Organism: Tannerellaceae bacterium; assembly: GCA_031284375.1. Classification (GTDB taxonomy): domain Bacteria; phylum Bacteroidota; class Bacteroidia; order Bacteroidales; family Tannerellaceae; genus DFXE01. The sequence continues at coordinate 14,602 of JAISZY010000194.1, forward strand.
TTTCTTCGGAAGAACGGATCGGTATCCCGGTTTCTTCCTTCCATGAAGCGTGGAAATACAACATTCTTTCGTCCCACGGCAGCGGCGCCACATGGATAACATAGCGGAGGCGAACGCCTTTACGTCCTTCGTTGATAAAGGCCAGGGAGGCCTTCTCCATATACGGCATTAGCCAGCGGCTGAGCACGGAACCATTCCCATCGGCCCACAGATAACGGCTATCTACGGCCGACGCCTTCATGCCTCCTCCGGAGAAATCGCCCACCGGAATCCGCACCGTTTGCTTTCCGTCGAATATTCCTTGCAGAATCACGTTCCTCATCGTTTGCGCGTACTCTTCATCCGAGGGCATGATCTGCACCTGCAATTCATACACGGCATTTTCCCCTTTCGGCAGTTTAATCACAACGGGAGCGCCGGCCTCCAGGAGCGCTTCACCTTGAATGGGTTCGCGTGTTGGGCGAGCCGATTCGGGATGCAGCAGCCAATGGTTCACATCGGCTATTTTTTTCTTCAGGCGAGCCGGTTTTTTGAGCGAGAACGTTTCGACGGAAGTATTTTCAGGATATTGGCGGAAATCAATCCGGTAGAAACCGGAGGCCGGATTATCGGCCGCATTTTCGAGTGTTATCCGGCAGCTTTTATCGAAAGGAATCGGGAGGTACAAGGCGCTTCCCCCCTTGGGGTCGGGATGATTGTAAAGCAATCCGCCGCTTTCTTCGAGGATATCCGGCAGAGAAAGAGTATAAGCCGGCAAGGTAATCTCCGCTTCGGAGGCTCCGTCGAAATAAAACCGCACCACATCTTCCTTATTTTCCGATATCAGAAAGATATGCGTGATAACGCCCGGCCCCTGTCGATTGAACAGCGTCGCCGTTGTCTGTCCCGATACAGACAAAGCACGATAAGGCATCGCCGGATAACGCGCCCCTTCTTCCGCCGAAGTCATCTCGTCAAGCAGTCCAATCAAGGTCACATCTCTTCCTTCCCCTCCCCAGCAGGAAAAAAGAAAGCAGCAGCAAACCATCGCAACTGCCACCGACAAGTGAATGAAAATATATTTAGCTGGAATCATAGTGACCCGGGTGGGAGTCAAACCCACGACCTTCAGAACCGGAATCTGACGCTCTATTCACTAAGCTACCGGGCCGACAACGGCGCAAAAGTAAGGATTATATCTTACTAATACAAACCCCAAGCAAGCTTTTCTCGATTCGGCAAGAAATTATCATTCCCCTTCCGATAATTTCTTTTTGTACATTTGCTTTTATTTTCAATTACTTTTTTTATATTTGCAGCGAGATGTTTTTTATGTAAAGTTCTAACTTTTGTACGCATCCCACATTAACGAAACAATTAAATGAGACAATTTTATATACATCCAACTTAAAATAAAACAAGTGCATTATGAAAACATTAAAATCAGCTTTCTTACTCACCGTGATTATCACAGGAATCTCTTGCTTTGAAGCAAAGGGGCAAGTCACCATTGGTTCGGACAAAGCGCCGCTGCCAGGTGTTTTGTTAGATATTAAATCGGATAACGCAACGCAGCCGGGCGGCGCGACTGTCACCGGTACAAACGGCGGAGGATTGGGACTTCCCCGTGTATCATTAACAAGCGAGACATCTTTGTCTCCATTCTACACTTTAACCGATGTTAACGAGCTAAAAAACCGCACCGGCCTGATGGTTTACAATGTATCTACTATCGCGCCCTTCAAACCGGGCGTTTATATATGGGACGGCGCCAAATGGAACGTGGCAGGAGGAGGAGTAAAGTGGTTCTATATGCCTGCCTGCAATGTATCGACGACGTCGACATTGATCAACTTGTATGACATATACAAGGAACAGTTTACCAAACAAGGCAACACGAAGTGGGCAAGTAACAATGGCACAATCACTCACATACCCTCACCGTATGGTGATAAATTGTATGAATCCAATGAATTAGATTACGTGGTTACGTATTATGATAGCAGCGTTTTTCCGACCGTTTCCATTTCCAATGCCGGAGTGATGACATACACGGTAAGTTCAAATCCCACCATCACCTCTGCAACCTATTTCAACATC
>JAISZY010000202.1 GCA_031284375.1 Tannerellaceae bacterium
CAGCTTGTTGCGAGCCGAAAGAATAAATTATAACCAGCGAATTAAAAAACAAGTATTTACAAACTAAAAGCCTGTTTAAACAAGCATCCTGTAAACCGGCACAACTATTTTAAGGTAACATGCAATAGATAAGTCGCTTTACAATCGTTCAGAAAAATTCTCCGGAAAACTCAGAGAACTCTCCAGGAAATTCAGAGAACTCTCCAGGAAACTCAGAGATCTCTCCAAGAAACTCAGAGAACTCTCTAGAAAACTCAGAGAACTCTCCAAGAAACTCAGAGAACTCTCCAGGAAACTCAGAGAACTCTCCAGGAAATTCAGAGAACTCTCCAGGAAATTCGGAGAACTCTCCAGAAAACTCAGAGAACTCTCCAGGAAACTCAGAGAACTCTCTAAGAAATTCAGAGAACTCTCCAGGAAACTCAGAGAACTCTCCAGGAAATTCAGAGACCTCTCCAAGAAACTCAGAGACCTCTCCAAGAAACTCAGAGAACTCTCTAAGAAATTCAGAGAACTCTCCAAGAAACTCAGAGAACTCTCCAGGAAATTCAGAGAACTCTTTGTACGACAAGTAGACCTCTCCAGGAAATTCAGAGAACTCTTTTCCGGTTAGACAATCACAGATGGCCCTATCCAAAGTGTGAACTAACGTTTGATCCGGATGAAGAAATGGTTAAAATCGACGACTTAAGATTATTGCCGGGTGAAGTTTAAACAGGCTCTTAAAAAAAAAGCCATGAAAAAGTTATTATCAAACCTGTTCTTTCTGATGTTTGCCGCCGTGGCCTCGCTGCAGGCGCAAAGCAAACAGACCTCGATTATCGTTTTCGAACCCAAGGAGGTATCTTCAATTATTTTAGACCCCAGCCTCAAGACTCAGCTAAGAGAAGAAATAAACCGCACGGTTATGGACAACAGTACGGCATACAGGCTGGTGGAATGGTCGATCATCTCGACACTGGTAGACGTTATCATTCAAACGACAGGCAGTCCGGTATTTGATGAGGAGAAGGTGGTAGAGATCGGCAAGATGTCCGGCGCAGAGAAGGTGATTTACACAGAGGTCCTGTCGTCGTCCGACGGATTTTACCAAGTATACAGCAAGCAGTTGGACGTGGCGACCGGCTTCGCAGAGAAATACGGCAGCGGGCAAATCCGCTGCAAAGCCTACCTTCACCTCGCCGCCCGGCAGGCCGCTTCGGTCTTTGCAAAAGATCCCGAATCCGCTTTGCAAAAGGTCGAAAAAGACATAAAGAAAGCCTGTCCCGAAGAAACGCATCCCCGTCCTCCCCGTAAAAATCTGCTCCGGGAACTGTTAAGCGTGAAAATGAAGCCTGTCCAATTCGGGCTTACGCTCAGTTACGACCAGCGCGAGCGTCGGTGGGAAGACCTCGCCGCAGGCACGACTGAAAGCTTCGATTATTGGGGGCGGCCTTCGCTCTTGGGCGCACGTCTGGGTTTTCGTTACGACAGGTATTTAGCGCCCAAGTATATAGGCTTGGGTATAAGTACGGGGCTTTTGGCAGAGTATTACTCATTAAACAGCAAGGTTTCGTCTGAAGAGGAAGAATCGCTGCGCTTTCGTGAAATCTCCCTGCGCGTCCCGGTTTCGGCTATGTACAGGATAGACTTCACAGAGCATATAGGTTGTTTCATTGCATACGGCCTGTACGCCGACGTGGGTATTTACTCGCGCATGGATGTGGGCGACGAGGTATATGCCAACGTCTACGACGAAGGAACCCTGGGGGCGCACATGAAGCGATTCAGGTATGGAACGTTCTGCGAAGCCGGTATCCAGACGGATCACCTGATGCTCGGAGCGTCTGTCGGCCAATCGTTGTCTAATCCGTCGGACGATCCTTTGGGCAAGATCCATGAGCGCAACTTTAGCCTCAACCTAACCCTCATGTTCTAAACCGGTTTCATTCGGTGCGCTTATAAATTGTAAATTTCATTCGGGTTTGTAACAATCTTATATGTTTTGTGTACATAATTGATAGTCAAAAGAGAATTATACATCTATTTTTGTTACGCAAACTAACCTTGATTAAATAAGTATTCGTTTAGAGAGTACACGTCGAAGCCCGGCGGAGCTTGTTGTAGAGATAAGTTTCGCCGGTGTGGCGTTATACTATGTTTTTTCTTTTTTCTTCGCATTTCATACAAATATCACAATAAATTACAGACAACTTGTTATCTTTGTTACACGTATAATGAAGATATAACTATGTCATTTATTCTTATCCTTGAAGACGATATAACATTTTCTCTCATGCTTTCTACCTGGCTTAGAAAGAAAAACGTTCAAGTGAACTGTGTCGCTACCGTCATAGACGCCAAACAGAAAATTGAAACGGAACGCTATGATTTGATTTTGTCTGACCTCCGGCTGCCCGATGGAGACGGCATTGATTTGCTCCGGTGGCTAAGAATGCAGAATCTCTCCATCCCTTTCATCATGATGACTAGCTATGCCGAAATACAAACAGCTGTACAATCTAGAAAGGTAGGCGCTTCCGAGTATATAGCCAAACCGCTTAATCCGGAAGAGTTATTGAGGAAAATAAACGAATTTGTACAAAAAAAAAGAACCCGCTTCCTTGTTGCCGGAAGCCATCGAGGGGAAGTCTGCCGTCATTCAGCAAATGTATCAGCATGTACGATTGGTTGCGCCAACGGATATGTCGGTCTTGATTACGGGTTCGAGTGGTACGGGTAAGGAATATGTAGCTCGTCGCATACATGAACAGAGCAGACGCCGGGATGGGCCTTTCGTAGCTGTCGATTGCGGAACGATTCCCAGGGAATTAGCTGTTTCTGATTTTTTCGGACATGTGAAAGGCTCGTTTACCGGAGCTATCGAAAACAAGACAGGCGCTTTTGAAGTCGCACATGGTGGAACTCTCTTCCTTGACGAAATAGGCAATCTGACGTATGAAGTACAAATGCAATTACTCCGGGCGCTTCAGGAGCGGGTGATCAAGCCTATCGGAAGCAATCAGGAAATAAAAACTAATATCCGCCTGATTACGGCTACCAACGAGAATCTCTTGTTAGCTATTAAGGAAGGTGATTTCAGGGAAGATCTTTATCACCGGATCAACGAATTTACCATCCGCGTACCCGACTTGAAAGACAGGCAATCTGATATACTGCTCTTTGCCGACTATTTTCTGAGGATAGCCAATCGGGAATTGCAAAAGCAGGTGGGCGGGTTTGATGCGGAAACCCGGCAGTTGTTTCTTTCGTATCCTTGGCCGGGCAATCTGAGGCAAATGAAAAATGTGATTAAATATGCGACTTTACTCGTTACGGGTGATTGCATCACGCTGAACGAATTGCCCGACGATATGACAAACGTCCTTTCTCCGGTTTCTGCAACCGTATCCTTGAGGGATGAAGTATATGAGCGTGAACAGATTGTTAAAGCCCTTCACGAGGCCGGGAACAACAAAACACTTGCAGCCCGCATGTTGGGTATAGACAGAAAAACGCTTTATAATAAAATAAAACATTTCAGAATTGAGAATGGAGAATAGGTAATAGACAGGAATAATACTCTATTCTCCATTATTTTATCGTTCTTTGACAGGTACGTAGACTTGCTCTTCCAATATGTTCTTGTACGCCGGGCGGATGATGCGTTTACTTTTAAAGTTCAGTTCTTCGATGCGGTGAGCTGTCCATCCTACGATGCGTGACATGGCAAACAGCGGGGTGTAGATCTCTTGTGGCAGACCAATCATTTCGTATACGAACCCGGAGTAGAAGTCCACGTTGGAAGATACTCGTTTCTTCGTGCCTTTGAAGTTGGCAAAACATTCGATAGCCCGTTCTTCGAGTAATTCGAGGAAGGCAAGTTCATCCGAACGTCCTTTTTCTTTGGCCAGGTCACGCGCCAGTTCTTTCAGCAAGACGGCTCGCGGGTCGGAAATGGTATATACGGCATGTCCGATACCATAAATCAGGCCGGTTTTGTTATACGCTTCTTTGTTCAGCATACGCATGAAATAGGCGTCGATTTCATCCACATTTTTCCAATCGGTGATATGCTTTTTCAGGTGGCTGAACATATCTGCAACCTGTATGTTGGCGCCTCCGTGCAACGGGCCTTTGAGTGAGCCTATTCCTGCAGCAATAGCTGAATAAGTATCGGTGCCGGTCGAACTCGTTACGCGGACGGAAAAGGTTGAGTTATTACCTCCGCCGTGTTCAGCCTGCAATACCAGTAATAAATCCAGCGTACGGGCGTCGAGTTTGGTATAGTCTTTTTGCAGCATATAGAGGAAATTCTCTGCGATAGAAAGCGTTTCGTTCGGATGGCGGATATGGAGCGAACGTCCGTGCGTGCTGTGGCGGAAGATATTATACGCATAAGCAATGATTGTTGGGAACTTGGAGATAAGATCGATGGATTGTCGCATTAAATTATCGGGAGAGATGTCGTCCGGATTAGCGTCGTAATTATACATTTCCAATACGCTACGAGCTAATATATTCATAATGTTTTGTCCTTCCAAATCGATGATATTCATTTTTGTTTTTTGTTCCAGCGGCATTTTCTCGGAGATTAGTTCCTTGAATCTCGACAGTTCGTCTTTGTCGGGTAATTCGCCTGAGAGCATCAGGTATGCTATTTCTTCAAATCCATAGCGTTTTTCTTTCATCAGGGCATGTACGATATCTTCTACGTCATATCCCCGGTAGAAGAGTTTGCCGGGGATGGCTTTCAGTCCGCCTTCGGGTAAACGTTCGTATCCTACTACGTTGCCTATTTGTGTAAGCCCAACTAATACGCCCGACCCGTCTTCGTTACGCAAACCACGTTTTACATTGTATTTTGTAAACAAGTCGTTGTCTATTTTACTGGTTGTTTTAACCGATTCTGATAATTTGTAAATGAGATATTCTTTTTTCATGACATTTTAATTTTTTTAATTAGACATTCACCAAATTCTTTGGTTCCGAGAGGTTGTCCGTTAGGCATAAAACGTGCGAGGTCGTTGGTTGCTTCTCCGGCTTCAAGTGATTTTTCTAAGGCAGTTGTTATTAGTATGGCTGCTTCGTTCCATCCGATATATTCCAGCATCATGACCGACGAAAGTAACAGTGACGATGGATTTACGATGTTTTTCCCTGCGATATTGGGGGCTGTTCCGTGAGTAGCCTCAAAGATAGCATGTCCGCTGTCGTAATTTATATTGGCGCCCGGCGCGATACCGATACCTCCTACCATTGCGGCCAACTGATCGGATATGTAATCGCCGTTGAGATTAAGCGTAGCAATGACTGAATATTCTTCCGGAATAAGTAAGGTGTTCTGCAGGAAGGCGTCGGCTATCACATCTTTGACGACCAATTTGCCACTCTTTATTTCTTCCGGAAATTCGCGTTCGGCCAGGGCGTATCCCCAGCTTTTGAATCCTCCTTCGGTGAACTTCATGATGTTTCCCTTATGTACCAGCGTCACGCTCGGACGATGGTTCGACAGCGCATATTCGATGGCTGAACGTACCAAACGCTCTGTCCCTTCTATTGATACCGGCTTCACGCCGAAAGAGGATGTTTCGGGGAAACGTATTTTCGTCACGCCCATTTCTCCGGTCAGGAATTTCAGGAACTTCCGGGCTTCGGGCGTACCTTGCTGCCATTCAATTCCGGCGTAGATATCTTCTGTATTTTCGCGGAAGATGACCAGATCTACTTTTTGTGGTTCTTTTACCGGCGAGACTACGCCTTTAAACCAGCGAACCGGTCGCAGGCAAACGTACAGATCCAACTCCTGGCGGAGTGCTACGTTCAGCGAACGGATACCTCCGCCGACGGGTGTTGTAAGTGGTCCTTTGACGCCGATAGTATAAGTTCGGAAAGCGTCCATTGTTTCATTGGGAAGCCAATTGCCGGTTGTGTGAAAGGCTTTTTCGCCGGCAAGTACTTCTTTCCACCTGATGTTTCGTTTCCCTTGATAGGCTTTTGCTATCGCTTCATTAACAACTTGCTGCGTTACAGGCGTAATTTCTCTTCCGACCCCATCTCCTTCGATAAAAGGAATCGTTACTTGATCGGGCGCCTTAAGTTTTCCGTTTTCTTTTGTTACTTTCATTTGTTCTTTTTTAAATAGTTTAATGCGCTTCCGGCTTGATACCATTTGATTTGTGATTCGTTGTAGGTGTGGTTTACGGGGAATATATCTTCTGCTCCGTCGCTATGATGAAGGATAACGATGAGTGGTTTGCCCGGCTGGAAACAATCTGTGCCGATAATCTCAACACTGTCTCCTTCGAGTACTTTATCGTAATCGTTTTTGTCGGCAAAAGTAAGCGCCAACATACCCTGTTTTTTCAGATTAGTTTCATGGATACGGGCAAAGCTTTTGTCCAGAATCACTTTTACGTTCAGGAAACGGGGTTCCATCGCTGCATGTTCGCGAGAAGAGCCTTCACCATAATTCTCTTCGGCTACTACAATGGAAAAAAGATTTCTTTCCTTATATTGTTTGGCTACCGTCGAAACAGGGTCGTATAATCCCGTAAGCCGATTGAAGACTGAATTGGTTTTTCCATTGAACGCATTGATAGCTCCCATCAACATATTCCCGGAGATATTACCCAAGTGTCCGCGAAAACGAAGCCACGGCCCGGCCATAGAGATATGATCGGTTGTACATTTTCCTTCTACCTTGATAAGAAGCTGCAAATTGAGTAAATCTATTTCGCAGGCGGTGGGGAATGGTTGTAGTAATTGGAGTCGTTCCGAATCGGGTTTGATAACCATTTCCGCCCATTCTTTTCCGGGAGCTACATACCCATTGTCTTTCACGTCAAATCCTTGCGGAGGGAAGTCGACGCCTTTGGGTTCTTTTAGCATTACTTCGTGGCCGCCGATAGTCTTGAGCTTATCCGTCAGCGGGTTGAAGCAGAGATCGCCGGCAATGGTCAGCGCCATAGTTAGTTCGGGAGAAGCCACAAAGACATGGGTGTTCGGATTGCCATCGGCACGCTTGGCAAAATTACGATTGAAAGAAGTTACGATGCTATTCTTCCGTGTAGGATCATCGGCATGCCGTTTCCATTGTCCGATGCAAGGGCCGCAGGCATTTGCCATGATAACGGCTCCTATTTTCTCAAAATCGCTTATCAGTCCATCACGTTCGGCTGTGTATCGTATCTGTTCCGAACCTGGGTTGATAATCAGTGTAGCGGCAACTTCTATCTTGTCTTCCGAAGCTTGACGGGCAATAGAGGCCGCCCGGCTCAAATCCTGATAGGAAGAGTTGGTACACGAACCTATTAAGCCTACTTCCATCTTTTGCGGATAACCGTTGGCTCTGATCTTGGCGGCCAATTCGGATATAGGCGTAGCGGCGTCAGGTGTAAACGGGCCGTTGATATAGGGTTCCAGCCTTGAGAGGTCTATTTCTATTACCCGGTCATAATATTGCTCCGGTGAAGCGGCCACTTCTTCATCGGCTTGGAGGTAAGATGCGATTTCTTGTGCTAAGGTTGCTA
>JAISZY010000206.1 GCA_031284375.1 Tannerellaceae bacterium
AAACAGAAAGGTATATACAAAGACATTATTCCTCACAGAAAAACATCAGGCTATCAAACCTCTTTTCGAGATGGCGGAACAGAGTGAATGAGTGGGGAGGCGCATTGACGAAGTCAGGAAAAACGTTCGTTTAAATGTGACACAAATGTAGCGTAAAAAAAATAATTTTCCTAATAAGTATCAGGATAATAGCTCTTTTGTAAAAGTGTTGCATTTAAACGAAGGTTTAATTGCAACACTATATAAAGTTAAAGTAAAAACTTAATAATAAAGAAGATAAAGTTCCTGAGAACGCTTTTTTTACCTATGGAAAATATTATTTAAATGTTACACTATGCAGACCATGTATGTTGAATCCATCCGGGAATCGAGTTTGAAGCACAATACGGCCTTTGAAAATATCTACCGCCAGTATTATGGACAGTTGTGTCTGTTCGCATCTCAATATGTAGACAATGACGAGTGCGAGGAAGTAGTGCAGGATGTCATGCTGTGGCTGTGGGAAAACCGTATCATGCTTTCTTACGGGATATCCCTCAAATCGTTCTTGTTTGCTGCCGTAAAAAATAAATGTACCAATAAGAATATCCGTAAACACATTGCAAAACAAGCGCTGGAAACGGTAGCGCTCACCCTCCCTTTGTTCGAATCTCCCACGTATAGCGAAGAGCAGGAAGTGAGGGCTTTGTTGCACAAAGCTTTGCTCGAAATTCCGATGGAATACAGAATCACCTTCGAGATGAATCGTTTCGGGCGACTTACATATAACGAAATAGCTCTTCGTACCGGTGTGTCGCCCAAAACGGTTGCCTATCGCATCTCGCAAACGCTGAAAGCGCTTCGTCGGAATTTGAGGGATTACATATCATAAAAGAATCGGGGAATATCCGTTATCAAATTCTTAATTTACGGATTCCGTAATTTGTAGGTTTTTCCGGAGAAATCAATTCTGTCGAGCGTTATGCTTCCCGGATTGTCGTAGATGGCTTTCACTGCGGGATTGGAGGTGGGGAGGGCTTCGGAGGGATTCGCAAAGAAGGAGAAATCGTAGATGCAATATCCCCATACCATAAACCAACTCCAGGATGGCTGCGTCCGGGTTATTTCTACCGAGGGCGCTTCGCCTACTTCGCCAAGGGCGATGAGTTTGCCGCCGCCGAGTTCCAACAGTTCGTCGTGATGGGATTGTTTCCAATCTCTGTTGTAGACGTCTGCCGCCAATACGTCTACGTATTCGGTTCCGGGGAAGAAATCTTGGTAGGGGCCGGCTTCGTCGCCGGGAATATTGCGAGGAGCATTTGTGTTCCAAACCCAAAGCAGGTTGTTCAGCTTGTGATGATGGGTAAAGTAATCGTACATGGCAATCCATAGTTTTTTGAATCCGTTATCTCCCGGTTTATTGCACCACCAGAACCAAACGCCGTTCATTTCGTGAAAAGGTCTCCACAGTACAGGTACCTCGGCCGCTTGCAGTTGTTTTAAATAACCGGCTACTCCATCCATTTGCTTTTTCCACAAAGCGTTCAGTTCCGTACCGTTAGTAACTAATTCGTTCCATTCCTCCTGCGAGGGTAAGCGGTCGGCCAATCTCCATATATCATCGCCGTTACATTCGTCGCAGCCTGTGGGGAAACAGCAATGCCACATCAGTGTGATGACTCGTCCTTCGGCATGTTTGCGTATGGCTTCGTCTACGATTCCTTGCCTTAGCTCTTCTTTTGTGCGCCCGTTTAGTGCGCAAGGCTCGAAGGGAACGGTCAGATTCATCGGGCCGCAGTGTTGGAAGCGGGCTATGTTGTCTCCCTGGGCCATGAAACTGAAGTCGCATCCCCAGAGGGCGGGATATTTGCCGGTCATTTCGTGTACTACGTTGTCGTAGCGGGGCAAATCGCTTGCAAAATTATGTTGCCCCGTCAGGATATATTTCCCTTGAAGGGAATACAGAAAGTGAAGGAGTTGCTGCGTTTCGGGCGTTGCCTGGGGATTCACGGGTTGGAAGCCTGTTTCGGTTTCCCGACTGCTTACTGCAATGGAAGGAAATCGGCTAATGAGTTCGAAACCCATGCGACTGTTGTGATAAGGACAGCGCCACCCATCGGCCTTCACAAAGTCTTTTCGGGGCGAACCGTCTTCAAAGACATTGCCGTACCATTCGCCGTATTCGTGGTCTATCATGTGCGTTTTGGTCCATTCCCAGGCGAGAACGGCGGCATCCAGGAATTTTTTCTCTCCGCTTATCTGCCAGGCATTGACAAAACCGACTACGGCTTCGGCTTGTGGCCACCATTCCAGGCGATGGCGGGTTTCCGGTGTCCGTCCCGGAACGGAAGGTCTTTCGCCGTAAAACTTTTCGCCCCGGATGTAGCCTTCCGGCGCGAGGCCTTCTTTTATTTGCACATCGGCTACGTTGACGGCTATGCGTTGGGTTTCGTGCAGGATTTCTTCATCGCCTAATACCTCGGCGGCTTCTACCAATAGCCAGGAGTATTCGATGTCGTGTCCGTAGGAATCGATGCGCGTCCCGGTGGGTGTCCAGTCGGCCGACAGATACAATATTTCGTGCCCGGTGGATTGATCTAATATTTTATGTTGCATCACGTCGATTTGGTCTTTTAACTGTTGATACAAACCGGGGTCTTTCCATACGCGGTAGAGGTTGGTAAGGGCTTCGAGTACGTGAAGGTTGGTATTCATCGTTTTGGAAAGATAGCGTTGGTCTTTTTCCCATTCGCGCGAGCATCCTTCGAAGAATCCTTTATGCTCCGGGTCGAAGCTATGTTCTACCAATTTGTTGTATATCTCGATGGCTGCGCGGAGGCTTTCTTCCTTTCCGGTGGCGCGGTAATGTTCGGAGAGGCCGTAGATGGCAAAAGCATTCTGATAGGTATTTTTTTGTGTTGCCAGAGGCGAGCCGTCGGCATTGAGCGCATAGTAGGAGCCGCCGTATTCTTTGTCGATAAAGTGGTCTACAAAATACTGTTGGGCGCGGTCGGCCAGCGTTTTGTAGCGTTCGTCTTTGAGGATACGGCAGGCGGAGGAGTAAGTCCAGAGCAGGCGGGCGTTGAGGATGCCGCCTTTTTGTGCATCGGGCTGAGGGGTTCCGTCGAAATTCAGTACTCCGTAGAAGCCTCCGGCCGGGTCGGGCGAATGTGTTGTCCAGAAAGGAAGGATGTTTTCTTTCAGGTCTTGCTCCACCTCTTGTTTGAGTTGGGCCAGGGTTTGTTCTTCGGGCGATAAGGTCTTTGTGCAAGACAGGCTTATCCATAAAAGGGGGATGAAAAAAAGTACGCGTTTCATGGTTGTATTATTTTTTTGGATATATGGTTTCCTCTTGTGATGCGTCCTCGCAGCAATGTCGTATAGCGCACGGTGCAGGCATTGAGCGATTTGGCAAAGTGCAGCACGATTTGGTCCGTTTCGGCCGAAGGCGCGGCGGCTTCGCGTGTCGTTTCTTTTGCGGCCGATTCGCCTTCGATGGCCAGCAGGGTGACGTCTATGGCGTTGGCCATGGTTACGTAATAATGGTCTATCCGGATGCGCAGTTGTTTGAGCAGTCCGGCTTCCGGGCGGGCGGCTGTTTCGGTGGTGCGTTCTACGACAGATTGCGCGTAGTTCCGGTTGGCTTGTTCCAAGTCGTCCACCCAGGCCGAGAGGTGGAGTGTTTGCACTTCGGCCGAGAGGTCTATTCCTCCTTCGTTGGCTTTGAGGTCTTGCAAGAGGTTTTCTACGGCCGGCGTTTTCCCTACCAGAGAGCCTTGCAGGATGGCGGGACTGTATTTACGGATTACGGCGATTAGTTTTTCGGCTGCCGTTTGTTTGGCGATATCCGTTAGATGAAGATTGGCCTTTACGGCGTCTCGCAAACCGCGAAATGCTTTGGTACGCAGACGGTCGGCCAACGAGGACTCTGCCGTTATAAAGCTAAGATGCAGTAGTTCGAGCAACCTGTCCGCTTCTTTACATAAGGTGCGGTAGAGCGGAAAAAGTCTCTCCAATCCCAACGCTTCGGCTCCGTTTTGCGCTACTAAGTTGGAAAATTCCGTATGGTATTGAAACCATTCCTCGTTTCGTAATCTGCCAATTGCAAATCTTGCAATGTTCATCGTAACTATTTTTATATACACATTCATGGAAACATCGTGTCCATCGGTCTGCCAACTCCGGGCAGTATGCACTGTTTCCTATTCCTGTTTATTTTTCATGGCAAATGTATGTACTTCTTTCGGAAGAAAAAAATTTTTTATCTAAGAATTTTGTACTCCCGATAGTTAAATATTTATTTTTCTATCGGCAGTACGTACTCCCGACTGTAGAATGTTTATTTTTATAGCGGCAGTACGTACTCCCGGCAGTAGAATGTTTATTTTTATATCGGCAGTATGTACTCCCGGTAGTAGAATATTTATTTTTATATCGGCAGTACGTACTCCCGGTAGTAGGATGTTTATTTTTATATCGGCAGTATGTACTCCCGGTAGTAGGATGTTTATTTTTATATCGGCAGTACGTACTCCCGGCAGTAGGATGTTTATTTTTATATCCTCACAAGGATGAGTTGGGATAAAATGGGGCGACGAATAGATGGATGCATCGGCAAACGGAGTGAGGTAATCCGGCATACTCCAGCCCGTCATTGCGAACGGAGTGAAGTAATCCGGCAAACTCCAGCCCGTCGTGGCAAACGGAATGAAGCAATCCGGAATACTCCGCCCCGTCATTGCGAACGGAGTGAAGCAATCCAGAATAGTGTGTGTGGCTGGATTGCTTCACTTTGTTCGCAATGACGGGATACGCTGTGCCGGATTGCCCCACTCCGCCCGCAATGACGGGATGCGCTGTGCCGGTTTGCCCCACTCCGCCCGCAATGACGGGATACGCTATGCCGGATTACTTCTTTCCGCCCGCAATGACGGGATACGCTGTGCCGGATTGCCCCACTCCGCCCTCAATGACGGGATACGCTGTGCCGGATTGCCCCACTCCGCCCACAATGACGGG
>JAISZY010000253.1 GCA_031284375.1 Tannerellaceae bacterium
ATGTATCCGATAGCCCCTTCGGTTTCGGCAATGATACCGGCCACTCCGGGATTCCCTTTCGCCGCTATGCCTACCTGAAACGAAAGCGATTTCCCTTCGCCTATCGCCTCCTTCCAGGCAGAATCGACCTTCGACATATATTCGGAAAAGACCGCCGTTGTTCCGCTACCGTCCGAACGGTATACCGGCGTAATTCCTTTGTCGGGAAAGCGGATGTCGGGATTCACGGCTTGTATCCGCGAATCGTTCCATTGCTTGATGTCTCCTCTGTATATGGCGGAGATAAGCTCCGCCGTCAGTTTTAAATCGGTTACCTCTTTCAGGTTATAAGAAAGCGCCACGGCTCCAAGCGCCGTAGGGACATGAATCACTTCGGCGCCCATTTCCTCCAACTCCACATCCGAGAGGAATATATCCGTACCTCCGAAATCCACCGTTTTATCCGCCAAGCTACGGATACCGCCTCCACTCCCAATACCGCCATAAGAGACCTCGTTTCCGCTTGTTTTCGCATATTCCCTGCACACGATATTATAAAAAGGAGCCGGGAAAGTGGCTCCCGCTCCCGATATTTTCACTTTATCGCTTCTGCAGGAGAGAGCAATCAGTAAAAAAGCCGTACATACACATACATTCTTCATACATTATCCTTGTTTATGGATACAAGGATAGAGCAGAATTGCAACAAAGCTGTTACGAAAAAGTTACAAAACGGTTAAAATCGGCAGGAAAGGCCTAAGCCATACATCTCCTTCCCTACGAGGGGAACAAGAGTCACCTCCTGTTCTCCGCCCATCATCCGGCGGAAAACCGGCAGCAGCAAGTAGCCGGCCTCTACGCTCAGGATACCCACACCTGCTCCTGCTACCACGTCGCTCAGCCAATGTTTCCGGTTCACAATACGTAAGAAACCGGTAGCCGTAGCCGTCGCATAACCGGCAACAGCTATCCAGGGAGAAGCTTCGCCGTATTCTCTGAACAAGATATGCGCCCCGGTAAACGCAGTAGCCGTATGTCCGGAAGGGAAAGAATTATAGGCCGACTTATCCGGACGCTCCACCTGAGTGGCATATTTGGCTGCATGCACGGTAATGGCCGTAAATATATAAGAGGAGACCATCACAAACGTCCGGTCCCGGAAGTTATGCTTAGCCTTTATTCCGGCAAAGTCCAACCCGTAGACGGCCACCGCGGGAGCATACTGTATATAGTCGTCCACCTTGGTACGCCTATGAGACGACGTAGTATATATGTAATGATCAAACCTGTCAAGCGTAGGACTGACTTGAGACAACGCCCCATAAGCAATCCATGCGGCAGGAAGAATAAACCGGGAAGCAGGAGCGGAAAAAAACCCGGTATGAGATTGAGGTTGAGATACATGAGAAAGCGAAAGGCTATCGTTCTGCGCATACGGAACCTGAGACAAAACACAAAAAAGCAGCGTATAAAGCAATGGCAAACGTTTCATTAATCCGGACTTTGTTTTGAGGGCAATTTTTATGCACCGCAAACTTAGATAAAAATACGTGATCTATAAGCGAGTCGCAGAAAAAACAGAATGTACAAAGACGAAAAGGGCGACATCTACGTCGCTCTGCTATGTACTTTTCGTACAATCCGGCTACGGGCGAAACAAGTAAAACGCCCTTCCTAAACGTTCCGGGAACTATTCCGGACGCGGCGGTGTTTGAATAGATGACCTACGGCACGATAGCCCGTTCTATTCTGCTCCACGGACCTTTCTCGCCCTTTTCGTTTTGCCAACAGACGGCCACGTAAACGGTTTTTCCGCGTTCTTCTTCTACAAATTCGAGGGTGTGCGGCGTGCGGGTGGCCAGCAGGGTACGGCTTAGAGCGGTTGGGCGTACGGGTGGAACGTCCAGCACGTCGTAAGCAATCACTGCGCCGTTCACGCCGTAAGGCTTCGCCCGGCTTTCGCTGTCCATGTTTTTATACCGGATTTTCAGGCGACGGAAATCAAGCAGATCGATAGAGAATTCGGGGTGCGATTTGGGGGCGGGAATGTTCGACGGCTTTGTGTTGCGCACGTGAAGTCCCAATTCGATGCGGTCGGCATTCGTGATGATGGGATTCTTTAGCCGGAAACCTGTCAGGCGACGAATTTCTCCTTCCAGCGTCTTACGGGCGGCGTTCTTTTCGGATACGATAACGGAATTTCTCGTCGGTCCATACGCTTGTTTCTCAAGCTCAATGAAGGCGGCCTCAGCCGTTTTCAGAGCAATGACTTCGCTTTCCGGAATACTCCATGTTGCGGCATTGGCGGCTACTCCTGCGGTAAAATTGGCGCTCCATAGCGCTAATGCCGAATCTTTTTCGGGGATGTAATCCATTTTTTTATTCATACCGATTTTATTTTTTATGGTTATAGAAATCTTTCTAAATTATATACTGAGTTCAGTGAGCAACGTACTGAGTTCAGTGAGCGACGTACTGAATTCAGTGAGTGGCGCACTGAGTTCAGTGAGCGACGTACTGAGTTCAGTGAGCGACGCACTGATGTCAGTACAAAAGTATTAAAAATTTTCAATCCAACTAAATAAGGGAATAAGAGAAGAGAAATCGGCTATGTTTGCCTGCTACGAAGGGAGCATGGTATCACCAGCCTCCCACGCACGCCGGATTGCTTCACTGCGTTCGCAAGGACGGGGAGGGGCGTTTGCAAGGACGGGGAGGGATATAAAAAAACTTATTTTCCCAAAGCTCCCTTCGTAGCATACGGAAACAATCCCAAAACTTCTGCCCTTATTTCCGCAAAGCCCCCTTCGTAGCGCCTGTTTATAAGATGTAATTAAACTTTAGCAACCGGCCCGAATAGGGCGGAAGGTGTATCTGATAAGGGTACGCGGCCGTGAGGGCGCTGATGCTTGTTTCGCCTGTCCGTAAATCGGTTCGTTCGGAGGGTTGATTGTCTGCGATTCCCAGGGTGTTGAAAGCATTGGGGGGGATGTGTATGTACACCTCCTGTTCGATGTTGTCGAAATTCACGACAATCAGGATAAGTTCTTTTTCGTGGCATCGCAAGAAGGCATAATGGCGGTTGGAATTAAAGCGGGAATTTGCCATATTGGCATACATCAGGTCGTAAAAGGTTCCTTGTATAATGGCCGGTTCCGTTCGGGCGATATTCAGCAGTTTGGCGTACGTGGCGCGCAGGTATTGCTGTTCGTCGGTGAGCGATTTTCCGGAAAGGAGATTCCGCACGCTTTCCATGCTCCAGTAGTCGAAGATGGTGGTTCGTCCGTCGCGTCCGCTGTACCCTTCTTCGTCCATGCCCCGTTCTCCCAGTTCCTGGCCGTTGTATAGCATCACGGGGTTGGTATTCATCAAAGCGGCCACCATCATTCCGGGGATGCCGGGACGGGCATTTCCGGCAAAGAAATCGGAAGCGATACGCTGTTCGTCGTGATTTTCGAGGAAATTAAGCATCTGATGTTGTATCCCCTCCACGCTCTGCCAGCATCCGGTAATGGCGCCGGCCGGGCATTGGCGGCAAATCACAGCCCGGAGGGTATCGTACAGACATACCTTGTCGTAGAGGTAGTCGAAATGTCCGTTTTGCAGATAATTCCGGTATTCGGCCGGGTTGTAAATCTCGGCGATGAAGACAAGGGCGTATTCCCGCTTGAGCTGCGGGATGACCCATCCCCAAAATTCCACCGGCACCATTTCCGCCATATCGCAGCGAAAACCGTCTACGCCTTTGCCGGCCCAGAAACGCAGTATGTCCAGCATTTTCTTCCAAGTGTCCGGAACGGGATAGAAATAGGCAGTCTTTCCGTGAAAGTAGTCTATGCCGTAGTTAAGTTTTACGGTTTCGTACCAGTCTGTTTTATCAATATGGGGCGTAAAGCGGTTGTTGCCTGTTGCCTTGGTGGGAAATTCGCTGTATTCGAGTCCATCATCGGCAGCTTCGAAATGGAGCGACAGCGGATAGCCGGGGATATAGTAAAAGTTATTTCCCGCATCGAAGGCTACGGAAGTCTTATCGTCTTGCCCCAGGTCTCTCACGTAGGGATGGCGAGCGTCGGAACGATATTCGCGTGACACGTGATTGGGCACGAAGTCGATAAGGACTTTCATTCCCGCTTCGTGGGTACGTTTTACCAATTGTTCAAATTCTTCCATTCTATGCGGTATTTGTTCTGCCAAATCGGGGTCTACATCGTAATAATCTTTGATGGCGTAAGGAGAGCCGGCTTTTCCTTTCACGATGGCGGAATGGTCTTTCCGTATCCCATAGGCGGAGTAATCCGTTTGGGTGGCATGTTCGATGATGCCGGTGTACCATACGTGCGTAATTCCGGAGGCTTCGATTTTTTCGAGAAGCGAAGGAGAGAAGGCGGAAAATTTCCCTACTCCGTTTTCGGCGATACTGCCGTTTTTCTTTAGCGATTCGTTCAGGTTTCCGAACAGGCGGGGTAATACCTGATAAATAATCATTTTCTTCATTTTCTTTATAGGTTTAAAAGGTTTATGTCTCTGCCGGACGGCAAAGGTATATTCCGGTATTTCCAAGTGTTGTTCTTCGGTCGCTTTGTGGAAGGCATCCATGGCGGCATGGTATCCGATATCGGCTATGGAGGCAACGTTGTCTAAGTCGAACGTTTTATACGCTTCCGTTTCTTCCGTTTCAATCAATATATCGCATATTTTCCGGTCTTCCACGGTATTTGCCCGGAAGATATAATGATAGGAACGTTCGGCAACTCCCCAGAGGGTTTGTTTGTATTTATGCGGGATGAGCGGGCTTACGTTCACCCCGATGATACGTTCGCACTCTTCGCGGAGGGTGGATACGGGGAAATTACGGAACAATCCGCCATCTACGTAGTGGAGGCCGTTTATTTCTACGGGGCTAAAGATAATGGGGATACTGCAGGAAGCCACCACCGCTTCGACGATTGGCCCGCTGCGAAATTCGCGGCTTTTGCCGTTGTCCAGATCGGTGGCGACAACCACCAGCGGTATTTTCAACTCCTCAAAGCGTTTGGCCCTCAGGCTACGCTCTAAGAAGGAATGGAATCGTTTGTTGTCGAACAATCCGTCTTTCGGTATTTGCAGTTGGGCGAACTCCGAAAAATCCCGGCCAATAAACAATTGCTGTATTTCGGAGGACGAATAACCGTCGGCAAACAAAACGCCGGCCAGCGCTCCGGCGCTTGTGCCCGAAATAATATCCGGCATCAGCTTACATTCTTCCAGCAATCTGAAAACCCCGATATGGGCGAAGCCTTTCGCCCCTCCCCCGCTGAGGGCTAATCCCAACTTGTACTTCTTCTTGTTAAAATGAATATGATTCATAAGAAAACTTTCTTTTGCTTTCTCAAAGATGCATCTTTTTCTTTAATTAACATTAATATTGCGGAAATTGTTTCGTATCTCTTGTATTTTTGCAGCATTTTCGGACACCAAATTTCAAATTATTATATCATGATTACAAATATTTTTTGGTTTATTCCCGTAGCGTCCGTATTGGCGCTACTGTTTGCTTGGTACTTTTTCAAACAAATGATGAAAGAGAGTGAAGGAACCCCTTTAATGGCAAAGATTGCCGCGCATGTGCGAACCGGGGCTATGTCGTACCTGAAGCAGCAATACAAAATTGTATTACTTGTTTTTCTGGCATTGGTTATTCTGTTCGCAATTATGGCCTTTGGGTTCGGAGTGCAAAACAAATGGGTGCCTGTGGCTTTCCTTACGGGCGGCTTCTTCTCCGGATTAGCCGGTTTTCTGGGAATGAAAACGGCCACCTATGCCTCCGCACGTACGGCTCATGCCGCTTCCCATTCGCTGAATAAAGGATTGCAGGTTGCCTTCCGAAGCGGCGCCGTGATGGGGCTGGTTGTGGTAGGTCTGGGACTGTTCGACATTTCTCTTTGGTATCTTCTGCTCAACTGGCTCATCCCCGCCGAAGCAGCCGACCCAACGCACAAGTTGGCCATCATCACCACCACCATGCTAACCTTTGGTATGGGAGCCTCTACCCAGGCGCTCTTTGCCCGTGTAGGAGGCGGTATTTATACAAAAGCCGCCGATGTAGGCGCCGACCTGGTAGGGAAGGTAGAAGCCGGTATTCCGGAAGACGACCCGCGCAACCCGGCAACCATTGCCGATAACGTAGGCGACGTGGCCGGTATGGGCGCCGACCTGTACGAATCGTATTGCGGCTCTATCCTGGCAACCGCCGCATTGGGCGCCGCCGCGTTTACCGCATCCGGCAACGTAGAGCTTCAATACAAAGCCATCGTAGCTCCCATGCTGATTGCCGCCGTGGGCATTATTCTGTCCATCATCGGCATCTTTGCCGTACGAACCAAAGAAGACGCCAACATCAAGCAATTGCTGAAAGCCTTGGCTACGGGAACCAACCTCAGCTCTGTGCTGATTGCGATTTCCACCTTCGCCATCCTTTACCTTCTGGGAATCCAGAACTGGGCATGGCTGGGATGTTCGGTCATAGTCGGTTTGCTGGTAGGAATTGTAATCGGCCAAGCTACCGAATATTATACTTCGCAATCCTATAAGCCCACGCAACGCGTATCGGCTTCGGGACAAACAGGGCCGGCTACCGTTATCATCTCCGGTTTGGGTTTGGGTATGCTCTCTACGGCTATTCCGGTATTATCCGTTGTGGTAGGAATCATTGCTTCCTTCCTCTTTGCTTCCGGATTCGATTTTGCCAACACCACCATGGGGCTTTACGGCATTGGAATCGCTGCCGTAGGAATGCTTTCTACGCTGGGCATCACATTGGCTACCGACGCTTACGGCCCCATTGCCGATAATGCCGGCGGAAATGCGGAAATGGCCGGCCTTGGCAAGGAAGTACGTAAACGTACCGATGCCCTCGATTCGCTGGGGAATACCACAGCCGCTACGGGAAAAGGATTTGCCATTGGCTCGGCCGCCCTTACCGGCTTGGCATTGCTTGCTTCTTATATAGAAGAAATCAAGATAGGGCTGTTGCGTTTGGGACAAACTACGCTGGAATTTGTAGACGGACGTTCTATCGAAATAGCTCAGGCTACGTTCTCCGACTTTATGACGTACTACGACATCACGCTGATGAATCCGAAAGTATTGGTAGGTATCTTCCTCGGCTCTATGATGGCCTTTGTCTTCTGCGGTTTGACCATGAATGCCGTGGGACGTGCTGCCGGTCACATGGTGGAAGAAGTACGCCGCCAGTTCCGTGAAATAAAAGGTATCCTGACGGGCGAAAGCGAACCGGATTATGCCCGTTGTGTGGAAATCTCCACCAAAGGCGCTCAGAAGGAAATGATCGTGCCTTCTATCCTGGCGATTGTGGCTCCTATACTGACCGGCCTCATCTTTGGAGTAACCGGCGTAGTGGGTCTGCTGATAGGCGGATTGAGCACCGGATTTGTCTTAGCCGTCTTTATGGCCAATGCCGGCGGCGCCTGGGATAATGCCAAGAAATATGTAGAGGAAGGAAACTTTGGAGGCAAAGGAAGCGACGTACACAAAGCTACGGTAGTGGGCGACACGGTAGGCGACCCCTTCAAAGACACTTCCGGCCCCAGCCTCAATATCCTTATCAAACTAATGAGCATGGTCTCTATCGTCATGGCCGGACTGACCGTTGCATGGAGTTTGTTCGGTTGATTGGAAAAGCGCATAAGTGAATAACAACGTGAAGAGGGTGCGTCCGGGATGTCGGGCGCACCCTCTCGTTTGTTATTCTAACCGGTTTTCCTTAGGAGGTTTGCACCAAAGGACAATAAAGGGGCTTAACCACAAGCCGGCCGGCCCGCTATAACGTATCAGCAGATTGAGGAAACGGCAGATGAGGCTGAACGGCAACAGAGAACGCCGGGTATTGTAAAAGCCTTTGCCGACAGATAGCGTATAATCGTGCGGATCCAGAAAGGCGCGATAAGCGCGGAGGGGCAGGATACGCTCCGCCCAATTGCCGGTTTCCGGGTCGCAGGTATTATGAGGGTCGGCCGGGAGAGGCAGGGAGCCGGAGTCGATGGCTTTGCGGATGTCGTCGTATGTCAGTCCCCGCGTGCAACGGCTCCAGAGCGATGTCTGTTCCGGAGAGAAATGCGGGTAATGACGGCGGATAAACGCTTCTCGCCGGGCGAGGTAGTGGGGCGATACGGCTTCGCCCGATTCGCAGTCTTTCATAAAACGATGCAGGCGACGTTTCGTCAGAGGGTTGAAAGGGGAGGAGGCCGTTGTGAATATCAGTTGCATCCTGCGGTTTATGGTGCACAAAGCGGCGAAGAAGGAGGCCGGGTCGTATACATGTTCTATCAAATCGGTGGCGATAAGGAGATGGGGAGAAACCTTGTGGGCGCGGCAGTAGTCGGTCAGTACACCGGCGTCTCCTTGCAGGATGACGTCCGGGCCGGCGCCGGTTTGGCGTTTCAGTACTTCTATGGTTTCGACGGAAAGAGGGTTCAGGTCGATATAAATCACTTGCCCGAAGCCTGCTTCTTTGGCCAGTATGCTGAGGAAGCCGCTTCCTCCGCCGTAGTCTATCAGCGTAATGGCGGCCGGTTGGAGCGCTACCGCACGGATGCCCCGATGGAGACAATGGGCGAATATCTTCATATAGTACTCCATGGCCGGAAGCATGGCGCGGATGTAACGTTTGTTGTAATCGCTGAGGGGGAGGGCGTCGTAGTTTATAGCCCGGAGGCGGGCCGCCGCTTGGGCGGCCACTGTCCCGAAGTTATTTCTTTTCAAACACGGCGTCGAAGGCATGGGCGGAAGGGCGGAAGTCGATACGTTTGGTGTATTCGCAGGATTCACGGGCGCCGTGCTCGCGGTCCATGGCGCTGTCTTCCCATTCGATGGATAAGGGTCCTTGGTAGCCGATGGAGTTGAGGGCCCGGATGATTTCCTCGAAGTTAATCTTGCCCCGTCCCAAACTGCGGAAGTTCCAATAGCGACGCGGATCGCCAAAGGGTACGTATCCTCCGAATACGCCGGCCGGCTTGGGGGTATCGCTCCAGTAGACATCCTTCATGTGGACATGGAAGATGCGTTCGGGGAATTGATAGAGAAAGTCTACGTAATCTACTCCTTGGTATCCCAGGTGACTGGGGTCGTAATTGAATCCGAATGCCGGATGGCCTTCAACGGCGTCTAACGCCCGGCGGGCCGTGATGATGTCGAAAGCTATTTCCGTAGGATGTACTTCCAAGGCAAAACGGATGCCCAGCTTCCGGTATTCGTCCAAGATGGGCAGGAAGCGACGGGCAAAGTCCTTGTAGCCGTCTTCTATCAGCGATTCGGGAACCGGAGGAAACGAATAGAGGTATTGCCAGATTGAACTGCCGGTGAAGCCTACTACGGTATCTACGCCCAAGGCTTTGGCGGCATGTGCCGTGCGAATCAGTTCCTGGGCTGCCCGCGAGCGAACGCCTTCCGGTTCGCCGTCGCCCCAGATGTAGTCCGGAAGAATGGATTGATGCCGGAAGTCGATATTATCGCATACCGCCTGACCAATCAAGTGGGTCGAGATGGTGCGCAATTCCAGACCGTGGGACGTGAGTTGGTCTTGGATGCCCCGGTAGTAGGCGTCGTCGGTATGGCGCACGTCTACATGGTTGGGTAAACCCAGTTCCAAGCCGTCGTATCCGAAAGCTTTCGCTTTCTCGCAAATCGTTTCTAAGGATAAGTCTCCCCACTGAAGGGAGTACAATGTTACTAATCGTGCCATTTCTTTTTCTGATTTTAAGATTATTAAGATTGAACAATATATCGCAATACATTTATGTGCAAAGCTAAAGATTTCTTTCGTATCCCGGTTATTTATTTGTTTCAAACCAGACTTTCATTTTGCCTTCTCCCCGGTTAGACCAGGCGTAGTAGGGGATAAACGTAGCGGCGTCGGTTCGGATAACGGATATGCCGTTCAGCAGACCGGGCGTTCTCTCCACGGCGTAGGAGGCTTGGGGGTTGAGGCGTATTTGGTCGAAGCGGCTGTTGTCCGTTTCTTCGGCGCAATAGACTAAGGGGCCGTATTCGAGGGCTGTCAGGTCTTTATCGGCCGAAATCTGTTCGATGGCTTTCACGAATCGTACTTTCATGGGGAGGGTTAATTCCACCCGGTCGTTGCCTGTCCATTGGCCGGATATTTCCATGTATCCGTTTTTGCGTTCTCCTTCCACTTTGCGGCCGTTGAGCAGGAGGGTGTAGGGCGCTGCCGGTTCGTTGCTATATGTGTATGGCGAGCCGGGCGATACTTCGTTTACAGCCCATCCGGGGATGCGTATCCGGAGGGCAAGGTCTTGGGGTTTTTCCATGCTCACCCGAAAGAGTACTTTCCCATCCCAGGGATAGTTGGTTTCCTGCACAATGCGAACGGTGTTTTGCCCTACGGGGATATTGGCATTGCCCGAAATAAAGAGATTGGCATATACCGTGTCGGCTTGTGTGGCGTAGATTAAATTGGGGATGTAGGGGATGAAGCGTATCAGGTTGGTGGGGCAGCAGGAGCAATCGAACCAGGGCTGACGGGTTTTCTTGCCTTGGTTGAAGGCATACCGGCCGTCGGCCTCTAAGGGATTGGGGTAGAAGAACTCCGTTCCCTGCAAGGAGATGCCGGCTATGAGGGCGTTGTAGAGGGTTCTTTCCAGAACGTCGTAATAGCGGGATTCGCCGGTGAGGCGGAACAGACGTTCGTCCCAGTAAACGCCTCCGATGGCGGCGCAGGTTTCGCTGTAGGCCGTGAGGTTGGGTAGTTCGTAGTTATCGCCGAAGGCTTCTCCGGCATGGCGTGCGCCCAGGCCTCCGGTGAGGTACATTTTCTTCTCCACCATGTTTTCCCACAGTGTGTGTACGGCCTTCCGGTAGGCCGAATCGGCGTAGATGGCGGCGATGTCGGTCATGCCGGCGTAGAGGTAAACGGCTCGGACGGCATGTCCTACCACTTCGTCTTGCTCCGTAACGGGGAGGTGATCCTGACTGTAAGGGCCGCGTATTTGCCGCCGGGCGCTATTGCCGCGCAGGTCGAGGAATTTGCGGGAGAGCTTGAGGTAGTCCTCGTTTTTTGTTGCATGATAGAGTTTGACGAGGCCGGTTTCCACTATCTCGTGTCCGGGCACTTCGTGCTTGGCCGTGTCGCCGAAGACCTTCACCAAGAGGTCTGCATTGCGGATGGCGATGTGGAGGAAGTTCCGTTTCCCGGTAGCCCGGTAGTGCGCCGTGGCGGCCTCGAAGAGGTGACCGCTGTTGTAGAGTTCGTGGCTCATTTCGAGTCCTGTCCATCGTTCGCCGGGTTTCACCCA
The DNA here is from genome assembly GCA_031284375.1 of Tannerellaceae bacterium. GTDB lineage: Bacteria > Bacteroidota > Bacteroidia > Bacteroidales > Tannerellaceae > DFXE01. The sequence goes on from JAISZY010000253.1 coordinate 11,289, forward strand.
GTCGGCGGGCGGGTTGGTGGGGTTGATGGTTCGCCAGGTGGTGAGGTATCCGTCGGCTTCCTGTCCGAGGGCTACGATGGCGATGATGGAATCGACGTACTGTTCAAGCGCCGGGTCCGGGGCGCTGATAAGGGAATAGGCTGCTCCTTCGATGGTTTTATATACATCCGTATCGTCGAAGGGCATGAAGCCTCTCACTTTACCTTTTTCGCCCTTCATGACGCGAGCGGCTGTTTGGAAGTTCTCGAATCGTCCTTCGGAGTCGCATTTGCCGAAGGCGTATTGAATTGTTTTCTTCTGGATGGTCTGTATGCGCGGCAGCCAGAAGGAGTCGGTCAGTTCCACCTGCGTGAGGTTTACCTGTTGGATGGGATAGTCTGCACGGGCATCCGTATCTGCGGTTTGTTTGCATGCCGGGAAGCAAAGGATTGCGACGGCAAGGAATGTAAGGTGTTTCATGTTGGTATGTATTTATTTATTGATATGTATTGATTATGCGTATGCAAATGTAGGATTACTTTTGGTTTGTGGGCACATGTATGGGAGTTTTTCCTTGCGAGGTCGAAGCGCTTCGGGTCTCGTAAGCGGACGCTATAGCGAGGCTCGTTACCGGTAACGCGGCACCCTCGTTACCGGTGACGAGCCTCCCTCGTTACCGGTGACGAGCCTCCCTCGTTACCGGTGACGAGCCTCCTTCGTTACCGGTGACGAGCCTCCCTCGTTACCGGTGACGAGGCATCTTCGTTACCGGTAACGAGCCTCCCATCACCGGACGTCTGTACGTATAGCAACCGGGGGGATTAACGGCAAGGTATCGCCGGGGAGGCATCCGGCAAACCGTTGCTTTTCCCATAATATACCACACACAGGGTATTTCCGCATCCGCTTCCGCATCCTATTTTTGCGGTATCAGAATAACATTTAAAATTGACACAACAATGGGAAAAATTGCAAAACAACTTACGGAGCTTATAGGAAATACTCCTTTGCTTGAATTATCGAACTACAATAAGAACAAAGGCTTGAAAGCTCGTGTGATAGGTAAATTGGAATATTTTAATCCGGCAGGAAGCGTGAAAGATCGCATCGCCTTGTCTATGATTGCCGACGCCGAAGAAAAGGGCTTGCTCCAACCCGGCGCTACGATTATCGAACCTACCAGCGGGAATACCGGCGTAGGATTGGCCTTTGTTTCTGCCGCCAAAGGGTATAAACTGACTCTTACGATGCCGGAAACGATGAGTTTGGAACGTCGTAATCTCTTGAAAGCCTTGGGCGCTAATCTGGTTCTTACGCCGGGTAGCGAGGGCATGAAAGGAGCCGTAGCCAAAGCCGTAGCTTTGCAGCAGGAAACGCCGGGCGCTATCCTTCTTCAGCAGTTTGAGAATCCTGCCAATCCGACGATTCACAAACAAACCACCGCACAGGAAGTATGGAACGATACGGATGGGAAAGTAGACATCTTTGTAAGCGGCGTGGGAACGGGAGGTACGGTGAGCGGCGTAGGCGAGGTGTTGAAGTCGCTTAATCCGAATGTGAGAATAGTAGCCGTAGAACCGGCCGATTCTCCGGTATTGTCCGGCGGGAAACCCGGCCCACATAAGATTCAGGGAATAGGCGCAGGCTTTGTTCCCAAGATATACGACGGAAGCGTGGTAGACCAAATCATTCAGGTGGCCAACGACGACGCTATCCGCACCAGTCGCGAATTAGCTCAGCAGGAAGGGTTGTTGGTCGGTATCTCTTCGGGCGCTGCCGCATACGCTGCTACCGAGCTTGCCAAGCTACCCGAAAACGAAGGGAAAATCATTGTCGCCTTGCTCCCCGATACGGGTGAGAGGTATCTGTCCACTGTTCTTTATGCATTTGAGGAATATCCGCTGTAACAGCGGATATTTTTTATATGAGCAGGTATCTATTCCTTAGTTCGTTCTTTTCACCCATCAACAGGTTGCGGAAAAAACGTTCCAAATATTCAGTATTACGCTTGACTCCTTTTTGCACATTCTGATAGTTTGCTCGCACTAAAGCATTTCGGAAGTACCAAGAATGATTGGCAAAGAGATCGTTTTTTACATCAAATCCCATTGAGCGCAGGTACTGAATGGTAAACACAGCCGTTGTTCGCGTATTTCCTTCACCAAAAGGATGTATCTGCCACAATCCTGACACAAACAGGGTTATGTGATTAGTTATTTGCAGCATATCCAATCCCATATAGTCAAATGCTCGCTCTTGCTCCATGTCATATTCTATCGCTTTGCGAATGTCGGGGGCAGATACATACAGCACCGTATCGCCATGAAGCGCCCATTCCTGTTTTGTAATATTATAATCACGAATCTTGCCGGCGAATTTGAATACACCGTCGAATATACGCCTATGTACTGCCGTAAATCCAGCTACAGTAAAAGCAAATGTCCGTTCACTTAGCAACTTGGCAATATTGACGGATACTTTGTCGGCTTCTTCCGTATCGTTGGCATCGGCAGCGCGGTTTTCCCTTGATTGGTAATAACTTTTAATACGATTGCGTACTTCGTCTATCGTAATATCCCCTTCTATATGTTGGGAGGCAGTTTCTATCAGGTAGTCGGATGGCTTCAAACCATCCACGGCCTGTAGCCCTATTGCAGTTTGCCACGCATAACTCTTTTCTTTCTTTTGTGGTTCACCTTGCCGGATATATTCTTCAAACTCGTTCATAACTTTTTGATAGTTGATGTGCCTTCAAAGATAGCAATTATCTGTAATGGATGATTGCACATGCCGAAGCATTTTATTCTGTATATTTGCATCTGCGTTATTGCCATTACAACCATATTCTCACAAACAGACTTGAGGAAAGACAATCATACGGATGAGCAGGGTTTGATATACGATTTGAAAAGAGGTTCGTATCAAGCCTTCAACGAGATATACCGTTTATACGCCAAACGTTTGTATGTCTACTGCCTGTCTTTTACCAAATCGCCCGAAGAAGCGGAAGAAATCGTGCAAGATGTATTCGTGAAGATATGGATAAACAGAGCCTCTATCCGTCAGGACGAAACCCTGAGGTCGTTGTTTTTCATCATGGCCAAACATCAACTCATCAATGCCTACCGGGCTAAATTGAACCATCCCATGTATGAAGAGTTTGTAAATTGCAAGGAAGAATCCTCGCCCCCGGATGTACACCGGAAGCTCGAATATGAGGAGTTTCTCCGGCGCTTCCGGTCGGCATTAGAGAAATTGCCTCCTACCCAGCAAAATGTAATCCGGCTTTCTAAAATGGAAGATATGTCGAACAAGGAAATTGCCGGAGAACTCCGGCTTAGCGAACAAACGGTAAAGAACCAACTTTCGCTGGGACTGAAAACGTTGAAGGAGATTCTGAATAAAACCGCCTTCGTGTGGCTTATGATATGTATATAAAAGGAAAGATGAATATGTTAGGACAAAAATACAGAGACGACAGCTTGTCGGCAGAAGAGTTGCAACTCTTGAAAGACGAGATCAATACCCTGTCGGACACGGAAATCGAACAACAAATACGCCCTGCATGGATGGAGGAAGAAATCCATACGTCCACCGTCGGGAACGAACGAATGATTCGCCTCAAAGCTGCAATCGATTCCATAATCGGAAAGAAACCTGCCGGGCAAACTCCCCTCCTCCACCGGATACAAATGGCGGCGGCCGTTCTGCTACCTGTTTTTATCCTGTTGTCCTTTTATCTTTATCGCGAAAATAGCCGGATGCTCTCCCACGAAATACAGATTTCGACCCAAAGCGGCGAGCGGGCCGATATTCAGTTGCCGGACGGAACAAAGGTTTCGCTGAACTCAGACTCCCGACTGTCCTATCATCCCAAGTCTTTCCACAAAGACGAGCGACGGCTTACGTTCGAGGGCGAAGGATATTTCCAGGTGAGCCGAGCCGACGGCATACCCTTTCTGGTGAATGCAAAAGGCTTGCAGATAAAAGTATTGGGTACGGCCTTTAACTTACAGGCCCGCGAAAAATACCACACCGCCGAAGTGGCTTTGGAAGAAGGAAGCCTCCTACTGATATCCACCCAAAGCTGCCGGGAGGTTGTCTTGCAAGCCAATCAAAAAGCTATATTAGACCACCGAACCGGCAACATCCGGGTGACTACCGAATACGATATCCGGGAACATTCGGCCTGGAGACGGGGAGATATGGTATTCCGCAATACGGAACTACCGGTTGTACTGAAAAAAATAGAAATCAACTACGGCGTGGCCGTCCAAACGGATTGTACAAACTACCTGAACGAATGTTTTACAGGGACATTGCCCGTCGACAACCTCAATGAAGCGCTGGAAGTATTGGAGAAATCATTCCACCTGCACGCCACAGCCGTCGACAAGCAAGTACACCTCCTGTGCCGTTAATAGCGGTACAGACGGACTTTGTAAACCACAGCTCCGGAACTCAGCCTCAGCACCTGCCCCTGTCCGTTTTCGTCGCCGTTCAGCCTACGTTGCCAAATCCACTTGCCATCTACCAACACTTCTTCGTCAATCGAAGCAATGCCCGCCGTCTGCTTGCCGGAATCCGGACTAAACGACAAGGTGGCCGAACCGTTTCCGGCTATCAGCAACTCGTCTGTTCCTTCCCGGATAAACAGCACACCGACGCGGCGGTTGGGAGAATCCTGAGCGCCCGGAACGCCGGCCCAATTGACGGTAATGTCGTAGCCGCCGAATGAGATTCTGCCGGAACGCTGTTCGCTACCCTCCATAACGAAGCCTGCCAAACGCTCGCTACCCTGATACTGCCCAATCTTGGGCGCCAGATGCTCAAGCGTGGCATAGGCGGCGGCAAGCGGCGAACGAGCCGGCTGCGCTCCTTCCTGCAGCAATGGGCGGTCGATTCCAAAAGGAGAAAAACCAATCGCATCCAATCCGCCGAACGAGAAGAAGGCATTGGCCGCCCCTTCTGCGCCGCCGTATGTTTCCGGAACAAAGACGGGATTCCCTTCCTTCCGGTACCTCCCCGCCCAGTAGGCGAAATTGCTGAAATAGATGTCGGGAGAAATAAAGTTGAGAGAAGGAGCGCCTGCACGGTAAATGTCGGCCGAATGAGGCAACGGCCCACCGCTGTTGTACTGACCGGGTAGATAATTAGGCCGTATCAGGGCGGCATTGGTAAACATCGGAAGATTATATCCGGCTTTCCCCCCTGCAACAATGGCATCCAGATAGGTGGCGTAATGCCATGCCATGAAGAAGTCGTCCGTAAGAGGCGTTGCACCGAAAACCTCCTGCCATGTTCCGCTCGTCTTTTTACCTGCGGCAACCCAGGCTTCGCGCAATTCCGGTTCGAGCGTTTCGTCGTGCTTACGGATATAATCCATCAACTGTTCGGGTACGGGCGAACCGAACGCAGCCTGAGCTTCGGGCGAGTAATCGCGCGCTTCGGGTATGACCCCAATTTCGTTCTCCACCTGTATCATCAATACCGTGTGTTCCGAATCCACTGCCCGGAGGCGTTTCATCAGCGCAGCAAAGGCCTTTGCATCCGCCTTGCTGTTCGAGGCGCTCAGGGGCGTGAGCCGTTCCGTGGGACGTCCGTTTTTGAGCAACACTCTGGGGAATCGCTCGCTGTCGCGCTTCACCCATTCCGGGATGTAACTCGAATACGTGTTTTTCCAGCTACCGAACCAAAGGAGTACGAGTTTCAGGTTGTTCCGGCGAGCGGCGGAGATAAGCCCGTCTACGAGGGCAAAGTCGTAGGCGCCTTCCTTCGGTTCGAGGAGTTCCCACGAGATGGGCGCCAGGACAGTGTTGAGGTTCTGGGCTTTCAGCCGAGGCCAAATCGGGTCCATGTACGACAGGCTCGAAGCGCTGGAGTTGGCCAGTTCTCCTCCAAGGATAAGAAAGGGCTTACCGTCTACGATGAGTTGCGTAGCCGTTCCCTGCTTTTTCAGGTAAGGCAGCCCATTGGCCGCCGGTTGAGCAAAGCCGCCGAAGATAGCGGCAAGATAAAGACAAAATATACATTTCAAAGTTTTCATACAATATGTTGTTTTTAATGATAAATCGGCGTGCGTTAGCACGAGACTCATGCAAGCGTTAGCATGAGACTCATGCAAGCGTTAGCATTTAATAGTATCCTTCATTTTGATAAGCGTCTCGTTGCGTTTCGTCGCTCATCAGGTCGAGTTGAGTTTGCGGAATGGGCCGGAGCACATGGAAGTCTTGAATATTCGGCGCTCCCTTTTCGTTGTACAGCCGGACTCTTTCCACCAGTTTGTTGGTGCGCGTCAGGTCGAACCATCTCCAGCCTTCGCCACACATTTCGCGGGTACGTTCGTCTAAGATAAAGTCGATATCCAGCACGTTGGGGTCGGTAAGCGTCATGGCCTGCTCGGCGGCGGCCTGTTGTTCGGCCGTCAACCCTTCGCGATGGGCTGCACGCCTGCGAACGGCATTGATGTACGTGAGCGCTTCCTGCTTTTTTCCCTGCATCACCAAGGCTTCGGCGGCTACCAGGTAGGTTTCCGCCAGACGGGCGATAAAGACCGGTCTCATGGAGACTTCATTCAGCGCAAAGCGTTTGGTGTCGTCGTACTTCGTAAGATTGGGATACATATACTGGGCGGCCGAGTTCATATAAAACTGATTAGGCGTGTATATCACGTACTTTTTATTCTGATGCTGCGGAGGTATTTCGTCCGTCAGGATAAGCAGAATGGCCGTATCTCCGTACTGCATCCCGTAGGCGGCTAATTTTTCTATGTCGGCGGCGCTGCTCCCGTTTTCGGCGCTTGCCCTACATTCCCACATCATGCGGAAAGAGCCATCCCAACGGCTGTCGTTCGCCTTGTTGTCGAAGGCATTAAAAATCAGCCAGGGAGTAGGGGTATACATTCTCCAGGGGCGCTGGTATTCCATGCAGCGGGGCACGATGCGTACACCTTCGACGGTTACATTTTCGTAGCCGGCGGTAAAGACGTAGTTCATGGTGTTGCCTTCGCCAAATTCGTAATCGTGCGTACACTGTACATTGAAGATGGTTTCCGCATCGTCCTCGTGTCCTTCCAGGTGCACGAGCGCATAGTTCTGCTGAAGCTCTCTTCCGTATGCAGCCCGGTTTTGTATCAATTGGTCGGCATATCGGAAGGCATCGGCATAATCGCCGGCCTGTCCGGCTTCCTTATCTCCGGCGCGGGTAAGGTATGCTTTGGCCAAGAAGTGCAAGGCTGAGGCCTTGTCTGCCCGTCCTTTCTGGGCGCCCTTGTCCGGCAAATCGGCTAAGGCTTCCTGCAGGTCGTTGATAATCACTTCATATACTTCGGATACGGGATTGCGTACAGACAGGGTGGTGGCGGTAGAATTGAAGGCAAGTTTCCCTGTTCCCAAGTCGAGGGGAACCGCTCCGTAGGTCTGCACTAAGCGGAGGTAATACAGAGCGCGGAGGAACTTGGTTTCGGCAAAGAGCGTTTTCCGGCGGCTTTCGTTCATGTCTTCTACCTCCAGGCCTTTTTCCAGAATCCCGTTGCAGGTATTGATATAGATAAAGGCAGACCAGGTACCTCCCGCTCCATTTACGGAGTTCAGCAGATTGTCGTACGTATTGGTACAAGCTTCGGTGGCGTTTACGGCATCGGTCAGCGAAAATTCGTCCGTTCCGGTAATGCCTCCACCGTAAAAATAACTTCTCAGGCCGGCATACGCGGCATTTAGTCCGGCTTCCAAGCCTTGCGAGGTGGCGAAGAAATCGGGAGTGAGTACGGAACGGGGCGTTTCTTCCAGCATATCGTTGCACGAGTGACAGGAAAGAATCAGGAGCGAAAGCCCCAGGGCGAGCCATGTATTGTTTATTATTTTCATGATTGATTGATGTTTCAAGGTGTTATAATTTTATACTTATTCCTAAGAGAAACTGACGGGTGGGAGGCGTGGAAAGCCCCACAGAGAGCTGACGGGAGTGTACAACAGAGCTACTTGTAGTACCTTGACTTCCGTATCCCGTAGGCTGGGGATTTACGCCTCCTTCCTTCATATAGGGAGAAAACAGGGTGGCCACGTTATTGCATGTGAGATAGAGGCGCAATTCCGTCATTCCGGTTTTCGACAGCATGGCTTTCGGCAACGCCCAGCCCAACGTAGCGGTTTGAATCCGCAGATACGAAGCGTCGAAATATCCCATGGTTGTATCGTAAGAATTATTCAGGCGCGAATACAGCGGCATGGGGTATTGATTGGTAGGATTTTCCGGCGTCCAATAGTCTACCTTCAGGTTGTTGTAGCGTCCGGCCAAGGTATTGAGGTAGGCTTGCCTTTGATGAATGGTACTTATCAGCGTTCCGCCTATTTGGGCGAAGGAGACGAGTGTGAAGTCGAATCCCCGGTATCCCAGCCGGTGTGTCATTCCCATTTCGGCATCCGGTTCGAAGGTATGGATAACAGCCCGGTCGTTTGGGGTTATTCTCCCATCCTTGTCGCGGTCTTCTAATTTAAACATTCCCGGCACGTCGCCGTATTTGGCAGCTTCTTCGGCTTCATTGAGTTGCCAGATACCTATTTTATTGTAGTCGTAAACTACGTCTATCGGGTAGCCTACAAACCATCCATCTCCTTCGCTTTGGGTTACTCCACTGTTCAACTGAAGCAGTTTGTTGCGATTGAGCGAGAAATTGTACTCCATCTCCCAGTTGAAACCGTCCGGACGGGAGGCCTGGATCAATCCGCCCCGAAGCGCAAACTCAATCCCTTTATTCTGCGTTTTTCCCACATTTACCATCACCGAACCCGGCACGCCCGAAGAGATGGGCAAGCTTTGGCTTACCAACAAGTCTTTCGTTTTCTGAAGATACACATCTACGTTGCCCGACAGCCGGCCGTTCCACAAACTGAAATCGAGACCGGCATTGTAGGTGTCGGAATATTCCCAGCCCAGTTCTTTGTTGGCAAGCGTATAGGGATAATAGCCATACACGTAGTCTTCGCCGAAATTATATTTCCGTTGCACCAAGGAGCCTAAGGTGGCGTAAGGACTGACGGACTGGTTGGAAGTCTGACCGTAGCCTACCCGGAGTTTCAACATATCGAGGAAATGGAACTGAGCCATGAAATCTTCTCTGTTCATATTCCAAGCTAAGGAGAGCGCCGGATAAGAGTGCCATTTCCTGCCGGGAGCCAGCACGGAGGAGCCGTCCGAACGGAGGGTAAAGGTGGCCATATACTTATTGTCGAAGACATAATTCAATCGTCCCATATAGGAAAGGAGAGTACGACGCTGGTATATCTGGCTGTTTGAATCGAAGGTAACGCCCGAATTGGCCATCCCCAGATTGTGATACTGCATGTAATCGGCCGTCATATCGGTAGCCTGCGCCGCCGTATTCTCGTAATAGCTGTCTTCGACAGAATACATCAGCGTAGCGCCTACTTTATGTTTGCCGGCAAACGTCTTATCGTAATAAAGCAGATTCTCCAAGGTGTAGTTGTACATATTGGTATTGGCGAGCGAGGCCGTGGAAGCGGCGCCATCTCTGAAAGGCGACTGCGAGGAATAGAACGTGCCGTACTGATCGTGCAGATAGAAAAAGCCGAGATTAGCCCGGTACTTCAGTTCGGGGAGAAACTGCACCTCTGCAAACACGGCATTATGCGACATGAAGCGTTGCCGCTCCTGTGCCCACAAGTCCTTGTTTTTGATCAGCAGGGGACTGTAAGAATCTTCGCGAGGCGCCAAAGGCTGGATTATGACATTCCCTTCCTCGTCGTATGGATTCACCAGCGGACTGAAGGTCAGCAATTCCGCCAGTACCATGATGTCGATGCCCTCTCCATTCGTCAGTCCGAAAGAATTTTGTGTACTCATTCCTACTTTCAGCCATTTGTTCATCTGCAAATCCAGATTGCCTCGCAGCGAATAGCGTGTAAATTCCTGTCCGGGGATGGGGGATGTTTCATTATAATAGCTCAGCCCCATACTCCCGGAGATAAAGTCCTTACTTGCCCTGAAATTCAAATCATGGTTGCTCACCATAGCGGTTTGATAGAGCTCGTCCTGCCAGTCGTACGACTTGCCTGTTTCAAAATAAGGCTGTTCCTGCGTCAACCACTGACTGTCCGGTTGATACTGGGATATTTCGCGATAACGTACAAACTCTTCGGCATTGAATACCTGGTACTTCTTGGCCACGTTGGCGATGCCGTAATAGCCATTGTACGAGAGTTGAGGCTTTGCATATCCGGCTCCGCGGGAAGTGGTGATGAGGATTACTCCATTAGCGCCGCGCGATCCGTAAATGGCCGTAGAGGAAGCGTCCTTCAATATGTCAATGCTCTTGATGTCGTCGGGCGCCAGGTCGTTCAAAGTCCCGGAAAAGGGGATGCCGTCTACAATCAGGAGTGGGTCGTTGGATGCCGACAGGGAGCGGACTCCCCGGATGCGTATGTGTGCACCTTTCCCCGGAGCCGTAGATGTCTGCTGTATGGAAACGCCGGCAATACGTCCTTGCATGGATTGACTCACATTGGAAACGGGTACATCCTTCAGCGTTTTCTCATTAACGGAAGCAATAGCTCCCGTTACATCGGATTTTTTGGCTGTCCCGTAGCCTATCACTACCACTTCTTCCAGCGCCAGATTATCTTCCATCAGGGTGAGGTTCAAACGGATTTGATTTCCAACCGTTATTTCCTGCGAGAGATATCCGATAAAGGATAACTGCAAGACAGAACGGGTTCCCTCTACTTCGAGCGAGAAATGTCCGTTCACATCGGAAATGGTGCCATTGCTCGTACCTTTTTCAATAATATTTGCTCCGATAATCGGTTCGCCGTTTGAGTCGGTGATACTTCCGGAGATAGTTTTCTGCTGCCTGCCGGAATTAGCGGTAGCTGCCGGTCGCTTGTCTGAAATGACAATCGACCGGGAGGACACAATACTATATTCCAGATTTCTGCCGGCAAGCGCCTCGTTCAGGACAGCGCCGACAGGTGTTTTTTCATAAGAGATGCTGATATCCTTCCTGTTGTCGATAATTACATCCCGGTAAGAGAAACGATACGTTGTCTGTTTTTCAATAGAGCTGAAAACTTCTTTCAGTGAAGCATTCTCTAACCGGAGGTTTACGACTTGTTCCTGAATCTGCGCATAAATAAATGGGTGACAGATAAGGAACAAACAAAGAATGAACCATACGATAGAATTGTTTGTGTGTTTGTTCATGTTTTTTAAAATTTTAATGGTTTATTATAGCTGTGAAGACAAGCATGTGGGGAAAAAGTACCAAAACAATAATATGTTTTACAGCAGCATAATCTAATGGAGACTCCTAAATCTCCTTAAAACCAATACAATCCATGTTTTTGTTTCCGGCTTTTTCCTTTCTTTAATTTGCTATTCTATGAAAGTAATCCTACATCTTTTGGTGATTTGATGCGGATGTCTCCGGAAAACATTGCAATGACTCTAAGGAGCAATGCTTAAGAAAACTTGGGAACATGGTGAATTATAAAAATCTCACCTATATGCAACATTTTTTATGAAGTTAAATGGATTCTTAGGTGTAGTTGAGGGAAATAGCATATTGTCTTATTTATGCTTAAATATGTATCTTGTTATTGTTGTTACCGATACCTATGCACCTTAAAGATGAATGTAGAAAGGATTCATATCCGACCGTTCCAATTGCATGTGTCCTATCGTTTCATCCTTTATCGTACGGTCGGATATTTTTTTCATAGCGCCTCAAAAAAAGATTTAACCCTCGAAACCGATATGCGAATTAATGAAGTAGCCTTCGCGTAGGCTTCAACTCCTCCTCCTATTTTGCCAAAGTATTCTTCAAAACCTATCAGATGCTACCCAAAGAATTTGTGCAAAAGTATATGGATGATACGCATAACGAAGAAGCAAAACAATAAACCTCCCCCTTTCCCGCCATAAATGTGAGAAAGGGAAAAAAATCTTGATTTATTGTGGATTTCTAAATTCGTAACTATTCACCTATCGTAGCAATAGAATTGAGTGCGCCCCAAACATTTTGAGAATTTTTGATAGCTGTATCAATTACGGAACGGATGACGGCAAAAGCTACAGCGCCGTTGGTAGAACGAAAAAGACCGGAAA
>JAISZY010000268.1 GCA_031284375.1 Tannerellaceae bacterium
AATACATAATTGTTCAACTATCTTTATCTGCGGATGGAACTATATGATTTGAATTAGTTCCATCTTTAGGTTGTAATTATAGTTTTCCAAATAAAATCTCATCATCCAATTGCTTGGACGGGACTTTTCCAAACGATTTTATATCGTCCAATTGCTTGGACTGGACTTTTCCAAACGATTTTATATCGTCCAATTGCTTGTACGATACTTTTCCAAACGATTTTATATCGTCCAATTACTTGGATGATACTTTTCCAAACGATTTTATATCGTCCAATTGCTTGGACGATACTTTTCCAAACGATTTTGTATCGTCCAATTGCTTGGACGGGACTTTTCCAAACGATTTTGTCCAGTCCAACTACTTTGACGATACTTTTCCAAATGATTTTATCCAATCCAATTGCTTTGACGATACTTTTTCAAATGATTTTGTATCGTCCAACTACTTGGACGATACTTTTCCAAATGATTTTATATCATCCAACTACTTTGACGATACTTTTCCAAACGATTTTGTCCAGTCCAAGCAGTTTGACGATACTTTTCCAAACGATTTTATCCCGTCAAGCGAGTTATTGAGGGAAATATATGTTGGCGACATGCAGGAAATCGGCAAAGAAAAAGCCTCGCCGTTTTACGACAAGGCTTACGAACCCTTTGTTTTATGTTTCGGTGATCCGGTTGAGATTCGAACTCAAGACCCACAGCTTAGAAGGCTGTTGCTCTATCCAACTGAGCTACCGGACCGGCTTTTTATTTTCGGCAGCAAAGGTAACGGATTTATTTTATGTACAAAATAAGCCTGGGAAGAAAATGCGGGAAACGCGTATCGTCATTTCAGCCTACGGCGAAACTCGGCACAAACAATGGCCGTGGCTATGGCAACGTTGAGCGACTCGGAAGCGAGCTGTTCCGGAGGATAGGAGGGGATGTACAACCGGCAACCAACAAGGGGTTCTATATCCGGACGGATGCCGTTCCCTTCGTTCCCCATCACAATAATTCCCGACCGGGAAAGAGGCTGTTCGTACAGATTTTCACCCTTCAGAAACGTGCCGTATAGGGGAATGGAACGATTGGAAGCATCTGTCAGATACGTTTTCAGGTCTGCATAATGCACCTTTACGCGCGACAAAGCCCCCATCGTTGCCTGAACCGCTTTGGGCGAAAAAGCGTCGGCGGTATCGAAACTGCATACGATATGTTCGATACCAAACCAGTTGGCCAAACGAACGATAGTGCCCAGATTTCCGGGATCTTGCACGCCGTCGAGCGCTAAAACCAAACGGGTGGAAGCATCCGCCTCCCGGATATCATAAGAAGGTAGTTTGAAGACAGCAATTACGCTCTGGGGCGTGGTGAGGAAACTGATTTTGCGTATTTCGTCCTCTTCGTCCGTCCATAATTCTTCTGCGGGGATGTTTCCCTGGGTGGCCATCCAGGAAGATTTGGCCAGCATCCATTCGCAAGGAAAGGCGCCCATCATATCGGCAACCACTTTATTACCTTCGGCCACGAAGACATGGTGGATGTTCCTGAATTTCTTTGATTCCAGCGAACGGATGTATTTGATTTTGTTCTTACTTAGCATCTTTACCTATATTTGCAAACAAATGTAGGCGATTTTCTTTATTTTAAATTACATTTGCGAAACATAATCTGGTTGAATCATGAGGGGAGGATTTCGTTCTCTTTGTATTATTTCTTTTGCAGGAGTATTATCATCCTGCAGTTCGGTTAAGTTTGTAGGAGAAGCGGAATATCTGCTTGATAAAGTGAAGATAGAATCGGATATTCCTCAATATAAATCTGCCGAACTCAAGCCATATCTTCATCAGCAGCCCAATTTTAAAGCGTTTGGGTTGATGAAGTGGCAACTGTATGTATATGGATGGTCGGGCAAGAATCCGAATCAGTGGATAAACAAACAACTCCGGAAGATGGGCGAGGCCCCCGTCATTCTCAATACCGCCCTGGTAGAACAGTCGGCCGAAGAATTAGAACGATTCCTCACCAACAAAGGATACATGGACGCAGACGTATCGACATCCATCGACACCACCCGAAGGAAGAAAGCCATCGTTACCTACCGGGTTTCCGGCAATGCACCTTATATTATCCGGAACTACACGATGCACTTCAACGACTCTCAGATAGACAGTATCGCTCGCCTGAAACCGTCCCCCCGCACATGGCTCGAATCCGCGTTCCGTTCTACGTCCGACGATTATGTACCGCTTGTAAAAGAAGGCGACCTCTTCGACCGCGATTTGCTGGACAAAGAACGTCAGCGCATCACCTCATCCCTGCGCCGAAATGGATACTATGTCTTCAATAAAGACCACCTCGGCTATCAGGCAGACAGTTCGCTGATGCCAAACCAGGTAGATCTGGCAATGTTTCTACTCCCTTATCGCCGGATAATGCCCGACGGCAGCGTAGAAGAACATCCTCACCGGCCATACTACATAAAAGACGTAACGGTATTGACCGACTACGACCCTTTACGATTAGACGGCGACGAAACTTTTACGCCCACCGATACCATCCCTGCCGGCACGCTTTCCATTATATACGGCAAGAGCGGAAAAATGCTTCGCCCCGATGTATTACGTAGAAGCAATTACCTGATGCCCGGAGATAAATTCAACGAACGCAGTTTAGAACAAACCTACTCGTCCTTTGCCTCCTTGCGAGCCTTGCGCAATATCAATATACGTTTCAACGAATTGGAAGAAAACGATACGATGAAGCTAAACGTAGCCATCCTCACATCTCCATCCAAGTTGCACGGTTTTGGCGTCGATATAGAAGGAACCAATTCGGCCGGCGATTTAGGATTCGCCTCCAGCATGAATTATCAACACCGGAATTTGTTCAAAGGCTCCGAGATTTTTTCGGCCAAGATTCGGGGAGCGTACGAATCTTTATCCGGCAATAAAGAATTTGGTTTGAACAATTATTGGGAAATAGGAGGAGAGATGTCGCT
The DNA here is from genome assembly GCA_031284375.1 of Tannerellaceae bacterium. Classification (GTDB taxonomy): domain Bacteria; phylum Bacteroidota; class Bacteroidia; order Bacteroidales; family Tannerellaceae; genus DFXE01. The sequence goes on from JAISZY010000268.1 coordinate 2,993, forward strand.
CTCCTTCCCTCAGTTTCTTTTACCGTTTACGAGAGAGAGTTTTCGCCGGAAGATTCATGCTTCCACAGAATTCAGTGTCAGTTACAACCGTCAGACACGTCCGGAGTACGAACGCGCCGTTGTGTCGGGAAAATGGGGCTACAACTGGCAAAACCGCAGTAATTCTCAGGCGCGCCATTCCTTCGGTTTGATGGATGTAGATTATTTATTCCTCCCCCGGATGAGCGAAGACTTTCTAAATTCCCTGCCTACGGCCACACGACAGTACAATTACATCGAGCAGTTTGTGGTAAGCAGCGGCTATTCTTATACCTTCAACAACTACAATCCGCAATATCGCAGGCGAAATACGCACTCCTTGCGCACCTCCGTCGAATTGGCCGGAAACATGCTATACCTGCTATCCAATCTGACCGATGCCCGGAAAGACCCAAACGGACGATATAAACTGTTTGGGATAGAATACTCGCAATATACAAAGCTCGATTTGGATTTCAGTCAGGGGATAATCTTAGACAATCGCAGCCGGTTGGCCTTCCACGTAGGGGCAGGCTTGGCGGTTCCTTACGGAAATGCGGATCAGATACCTTTCGAGCGCCGCTATTTTTCCGGAGGAGCGAACAGCGTACGCGGTTGGTCGGTACGTTCGTTGGGACCCGGCAGTATGTCGAAAGATTCGACGGATTTTATTCGTCAATCCGGAGATATTCGTTTGGATATTAACCTGGAGTATCGCACTAAATTATTCTGGAAGTTCGAACTGGCCGCCTTTGCCGATGCCGGGAATATCTGGACCATACGTTCTTATGAAGCACAGAAGGATGGCAACTTCGACTTTACCCGTTTCTTCCGCGAGATAGCGGTGTCGTATGGTTTGGGGCTTCGTCTCGATTTCGATTTCGTACTCTTCCGGATGGATGTCGGCTTCAAGGCCTACGATCCTCAGGAGCGCGGAACACGTCGCTGGGCTATTTCCCGTCCTAACTTCAATGATAACTTCGCCTGGCATTTTGCCGTCGGATATCCTTTCTAAGCAGGAAGACAAGCGGAGTGAATAGATAAAGAATGAATGTTTAACAAAATAAAAAGAATGATTATGAAAACAAGTTTTAGCTTTATCCTTGCCCTTTGCCTGTTTGCTTTCAGCAGCGGAGCATGGGCGCAGTTCCCTTTTCAACGTAACAGGCCGGAACCCTTGAAATACGTAGACCGGCAATGCCTTATCGACCTTGTTGATACCTATTTCAAAGCGCTGGTAAATCACGACCCAAGTCAGATTCCGTTCGCAATGAACGCCCGCTTTGTCGAAAACATAGACAGCAAGCCCATAGGAGAAGGACTATGGCAAACCGCATCGGCCGTTCCGTCTACATTCAAGATTTATATACCCGACCCTGCCGTAGGAGAAGTCGGCTTTATGGGAATGATGGAAGAACAGGGCAAACCGGTAATGATTGCGCTTCGCCTGAAAATCGTAAACGGTTTTGTGTTCGAAGCCGAACATTTGGTAGTAAGAGGCCTTGAACCCAAGAACATGAAGTACCTGCAAACCGTTCGCCCCGGAATCCTTACCGTTATCTCCGAAAAGGAACGCATGAAACGATATGAAATAACAGGTATCGCCTATTCTTACTACGACGCTCTGATTATGGACAACGGACACCTCTCGCCCATGGCCGACGATTGCACCCGGCGCGAAAACGGTATGCCGGCAAGCAATAGCGGAATCCCCGACAGCGAAGCCGACGAATCGCCCAATTACAGCGCAATGAAATCCGTAGCTCAGCTCAACACCAATATCATGGACTATATCGACGACATCGACAACGTACGAGTCTTTGCCATCGACACCATCACAGGCCTGGCCATCGGCTTCTCGCACTTCCGCCACAGCATGACCCAACCGGTTTACCCCATCTATAATGTACCGGGCGTTTCAACGCGCGAAGTGAAGTTGCCGCCTTTCGACCTCCCCGCTGCCCATGTGTTCAAAATAAGCAAGGGGCAGATTCACGAAATTGAAGCCTTAGGATTCCTCGCCGGCTATATGGCCCCAAGCGGGTGGGAATAAGTAGAATCATTCAACGATAAAACCATGAAAACAAGAATTAATACAACCTTTTGCTCCACCACATTACTCCTCCTCACTCTGCTGCTTGGAGCAACCACGTCCTGCAAAGAAAAAGAATTATCGTACAACGATATTATTGCAGATTTCCTCTTCCAATACACCCGGCTCACCCCCCAACAGGTAACGGATGCCGTCGATGCCGAACCCTTCGCCTTCGCCGGCAGCGAACCAAGCCCCGGCTACACGCTTTTGCTCGACGATAGCACATCATTCGTCGTGCCCAAAGGCTCGGCCGCTCTTCGTCTGAACAACATAACGTTAAACGTATGGAAAGCGCCCAATTCGCTCACCTTCTTTGTGGCCGTAACAGACGAGCGCACTCTGCTCGCTACCGTGTTTGAAACCTGGCTTTGCGGCAAAGGAGGCTTGGGCGTAGAACTTCCCCCGCGCGAAGTGCAACGCCATATTTCCACCGGTTATATCGCAGGCAAAGAAGCGCCGGAGCATCGGCATAAAGC
>JAISZY010000078.1 GCA_031284375.1 Tannerellaceae bacterium
GGCTTCCAATACGCAAGGGCTGAATGTTGCGGCTCCGAGTATTTTCCCGGCGCTATGATTATTCAGTATATCGTCCATGTTTGACATATACCGGAGCGAGGAGGCGGAAAAAACAACTACTCCATATTTTTCTGCGGCCTGGTAGATAGCGATGGCGTCGGTCAGCGAGGCAGCCACCGGTTTGTCTATAAACACTCGCTTGCCGGCCTTGAATACTTCCAGGGCTTGTTCCAGGTGCAGCCTCCCGTCGTTGGTTTCCAGCAGGATTACATCCGTTTTCTTCAATAAATCCTGTATGGAGCCGACGATCTCGACTCCATGTTTGCGAACATCCTCGGTGTATCCGGGGATGCGCCTGACGCTTGATTCAATCTCTTTGCTACCCTCAGGATAAGCGGCCACCACTTTGTAGCCCCCGTATGCTGTTGTATCGCTGTTGAGCAGTTGGGTGAATGCGGTGCTGTGGGAGGTATCCAGCCCGATAATTCCTACTTTTAACCCGTTTTCCGAGCTTTGACGGGATGTGGTATCCGCATGTGTCAGGTGATTGGAAGCTATCAGGCCCAATCCGGCCAAGGCTCCGTTTTTAATAAATACGCGACGATTCAGTTTCATTTTTTATGAGTTTTTGTTTTCCTTGGTAGATATTCCCCATTCAGGTATTTCCGTCATGGGTTTTACATTTAATTCAAACCCGGTATATCCCTCGTTTTGATTGATCCTTCCGGAGGAATTACCATCAATGTCGTTCTGGGGTATCGGCCACCAGACGTGGTACGGGCTGATTTTATATTCGGCTCCGTTCAGTATTTTCACTCCTTTGTTATAGAAATTGCCTTTGTCTATGATGCGGTTGTAGAAGTAATTTTGCTTGGAGAATCCCTCCAGCGTGTATGTACGCCCGTTATAGTCGGGCTTTCCTGTTTTTGCGTAAAGAAGGGCGATCCTTGTCAGTTCGATTTTCCGATTTTCTTCGTACAAGAGTTCGCGTGTTCTTTCATCCAGCAAGGCTTCCATCGTAACTTGGCCGGCGCTCAAGGGGGCTGCGCCTGCGCGTGTGCGCACTTCGTTGATGTCTCTGGCCGCCGGGGAGGACTCGTCTTTCCACAGGTACGCTTCGGCGCGTAGCAGGTAAGTTTCCGCCAGGCGCATGATGTACATATCGGCCTGGCCTCCGTTGTATTGGGGAGCCGTTACGTTGTCGGGGTCTTCGATGTATACTTTGTAGTGCGCCCATTCACCCCAGTTCCGCAAGGTGTCGATGCAAAGGAGTTGCCCATTGTCGCTCCATAACCTTACAGGCTGATGGTAGTAGGGCGTTCCCTTCAGATCGGGGTTGTTGTACACCAGGTCTTCCATACGCATCCAGTTGCCGGGGGCGTGGCGGAGGTCGTTTACATCGTCCCATACGGCGTTGGAGCTGTACCAGGTTAAGCGGCAACGCCCTATTCCCCGCCCGTAAATGCCGTTGTAATCCAGTTCGGGGGAAGATAAACGTCTGTCGGACATGCCGGGTTGTCCGTCGGGCGTTTGTATGCGGTTCGTGGTATTAGCCCAGAAAGGGACGAAATTGCGCATCGAAAGCGTGAGCGACGACGACTTGGCCGTTTGATATTCGTAGCGGTCTAAAGTTGCTAGCAACACTTCCGTATTATCGGGATGATTCTTATTCAAGGGGCGGTGTAAGTCCCAAATCACGTTTTTCGCATCATCGCCGGCATCTACTCCGAAGCGGTTCTTCATCAGCGCATAGTTTCCTGAATTAATCACGGCGTCGCAAGCTTTTATGGCGTCGTCGAAATTGCCGAGCGTCAGGCTTATCTTGGCTAAGAGATGGTAACAGGCGCCTTTTGACACTTGCCCCCTGCTATTGCTCGCGGATACATAGCCGGCCGCCAGTTCCATATCAGCCTTCAGCCTGCGGAGTATCACGTCTCTTTCTACGGAATACAAATTGCTGACAGGCGAATAGATTTCGGTAAATACTGCCGGGATATCGTTGAACAGCATACACAGGCGATAGTATCTGAAAGCTCTGTGCCAAAGCGCCATGCCCAGGATGTTGTTTTTCTCTTCTTCCGAGCTGTACGTGGCCTCGTCGATACGTGTGATAATGGTGTTGGCATAGCGGATTCCCAACAGATCATTTTTCCAATACCAGAACATGCGATTGGTTTGATCCCAATCATTATTTGAGTTGGGGAGAATCTTTTCATCCAGGTTTTGTGCAGGACCGGAGATGTCGGTAGTTCCTAACACGCATTGTTCCGAAAATATCATGGTTGTCAGTAACGGACAGTGTTGCCCGACAAATTCTTCCCTCAATAAGCGGTCGCATGACGTCAAGGCGCTCAGCATACCTTCTTTGTTTACCAGCGTATTGCCGGGCGAATAAAAAGACAGTGGTTCGGGCGTCAGCCAGGAATCCTTGCATCCTGTTGCCAGCAACATGACAGCTATCAGTGTAATGTATATTTTTTCCATAATTGTAATATATTAATGTATGTAGTGTAATGAGACTTTACAGGGTGAAATTAATACCAAGCGTATAGGTGCGGCTTGAGCTGCTGACCGCATCCGGTGAGCTGGGATTGAAAGCTTCCGGATCGTAGAAGTCCCAATCCGGCGCCCAGAAGCCTACATTTTTTACCGAAAAAGAGAGATTCATATTGACAAGACCTGTTTTATGCAACAAGCTTTTCGGAACGGCATAGCTGACGGAGATATTATCCAGACGGATAAAAGAGAGCTCGCGGTAGAAATTAGCTCCGATATTTTTATCGTCGGAGTACAGGCGGGCATACCTGTTGGTTGGATTATCCGGAGTCCAATACGGTATCTTGAAGTAATTGGTTTTTGTCAGTGTCCCGGCTTCAAAATGTTTGGCACGCTGGAAAGGCGCTTTGTGCCCCCAATAGGAATACAGCAAGAAGGAGGCCGTCCAGTTCTTGAGAAAGGCAAATTCATTCCTGAGCGTCCACCTGAAGCGGGGCGTCGAGTATCCGATAAACTCTTTATCGTTGTTGTCGAAGTATTTGTTATTATCGACGTCTTTAATTTTGATATCGCCCGGCCGTTGCCCGTATTCGGCGGCTTGCGCGGCTTCGCTCTCCTGCCATACGCCAATGACGTTGTACGTCCAGATGGAACTGATATCGTGGCCGATGAACCATTCGTTTTTGATATCGTCTTTCTCTTTGCGCCCGATGGTGTTTCCGTTGATGTCCAGCACGTCTTCATAGTCTCCATACAAGTGGTTGATCTTATTCCTGTTCAGCGAGAAGCTTGCAATCGTATTCCATTGCAGATTCTCTTGTTTGATGTTTAATGTATTCACAACAACTTCAAACCCCGTATTCTGTATCTCGCCTAAATTGGCCGATACTTTATCGAAACCAATGGTTTGAGTCAGACTACGGTCGATGAGCAAGTCTGTTGTAAGCATATTGTAGACGTCGATATTGCCGGATATCCGACGGTTGAGAAACGAAAAATCCAATCCGGCATTGAACGAAGCCGTTGTTTCCCATTTCAGGTTTTTATTTTCCATTGTGCTGACGTATACCTGGTTTGCCAGGTTTATTTTCCCCGAAAGATCTTGGTAAATATACATACCGGTCGACATTTCCGACAGGGCTGCATACATCCCTACGGCCCGGTTTCCGTTCTCTCCCCACGACAGGCGTAGCTTTCCAAAGTCCATCGCGGCAAACCGGCGAAAGAAAGGCTCTTCCGTAAACACCCATCCCAAGGCGACGGAAGGGAAGGTGGCGCGTGGATTAGCCATCCCGAAAGCGGAGTATCCGTCTCTTCTGACGGAAGCTGTGAGCATATATTTCTTGTCAAACGAATAAAACAAACGGGCCATCAAGGCGTCGCCCGTGTTGCGCGTGTCGTTGGTAGAAACATTGGGTGAGGTGCCCGACTGCATCCTGTGGTAACCCAACACATCGTTCGGGGCAAACTGCCGGTTGGTTTGCGTTTCAGACCACGACCTGTTTTCTTCCGCATTCTGAAGCAGGGTAACTTCCACCTGGTGCCTGCGGCTGAACGTTTGCTCCCATTTAACCAGGTTATCGAGCTGCCAACTGTACGACAACTCATTCGTTCGCTCGGCATCCCCTCCGAAAGAAACCCATACGGGATGCCGGGAGGAGCGGTGGTTCCTGTAGTTGTATAAATACATGCGGGGAGAATAGTTCGCCTGCCAGGATATATTGAAGGGCAAACTGATTTTGGCATACATAGTCCCCGTGAAAGAGTTGTGGATAACGGCCCGGTCTATAAACGAATCGTTGTAGCCGGAATTAATAGATCCGGCATTGTCGATTCCTGTCGGATAAAGCATGAGCGTCCCCTCCGTATCCTTAGGGGTGGAATAAGGCGTATTGGCCCAGATCTGATTCACATTCCGCGCAATGGCGCTTGTGTTGCGGTTGGAGTACTGAATGTTTACTCCCGCGGAAAGCCATTTGGACAGTTCGAAATCAAACTTCAGGCGACTCCTGTACGTCTTGTATTGATCGCCGATTACGATTCCTTCGTTGTTCAGGTGTCCCAACGACCAGAAATAACTGATTTTATCTTTCCGACCTGAGATATTCGCATTATAATCCTGGCGCAGCCCCGTCTGATAGGTTTCGTCGTACCAGTCGAACGTCCTCCCGATCCTGTAGTTATCAATTTCCGGCTCGAACAAGCCCAGGCGCACGAGCCAGTCATAGGTGTAATCGCCGGTTGTCGGGCGATACGATATCCAGTCTTCGAGGCTTACGCCGGGCGGCAGGCTGTTGGGGTTGGAAAATTCCCCCAGCTTGTGATCCTGGAAGATGCTTTCCTGTACGTCTTCCCTCCAGGCCAAGTACTCTTGCGGACTGTACACTTCTTCCTTCTTGCTCAGGCTCGCGGCTCCTATACTGGCGTTAAACTGGATGGTGGGCCTGTCCATGACGCCTTTTTTGGTCGTAATCAATATGACGCCCGCGGCTGATTTAGCGCCATAAACAGCGGCCGAACTGGCATCTTTGAGCACGTCGATTTGTTCGATATCGTTAGGATTCAATTCATTCAAATCTCCATAGTAGATAATCCCGTCGACAACCAGCAACGGCTCGTTACTTGCTTTAATGGAGCGTTTGCCGCGAATTTCCATTCCACCACCCCCTTGGGCCGTATTGCTGAAGCCGATGTTCAGTCCGGGAATGTTCGCCCGGAGGATGTCTTGCACGGTGGAAGGATGTTCTTTTTCCAGTGAAGCCGATTTGACTTGCGCCACCGCCCCTGTTAAATCTCTCTTTTTCTGGATGCCGTAGCCCACTACTACTACCTCTTCCAGATTGAGCGTTTCTTCGGACAAGACGACGTGTATCACCTTCCGGCCGTTGACGGGTATTTCGAGGGTGAGGTATCCGATAAATGAAACGACCAGGGTCGCATTTTCATTTGTCACCTGAATCAGGTATTCGCCGTCGATGTTGGTGATCACGCCATTTGTTGTCCCTTTTTCCATCACATTGGCTCCGGGTATTACGCCGTTTATGTCGGTCACTGTCCCGGTGACGATCAGCTTCTGCTGCCGTACGCCCGGACTTTCTTCTTCATATTCGTTGTTTGTCAACGAACTGGCCACAGTATTTCCGGTGCTTCCGCTTGCATAAGCGTGAAGGGATACTGCGAGAAAGAGTAAAATTAAAAGCTTCATGTTACCTCCTTTGTTTGCATTTGGGTTTTTCATATTGTACATAATTGCGAGTATATAACATTGTATCCGATCGATTAATTTGCGGATATACATTGAACACAAAGAAAGAGTATCCTCCTTGCCACCGGAGGGTATTTTGCGAATCAAAGTACTCAAAAAACGTATTTCTTCCGGGAGGCTTTATATGCCGTTAGTGCAAAGAAACGTGAGTTCGACCTAAGGTTTCAAAGAATATGCTTGTCGGGCAGGAGAGGCTTCTGCTCCCTTAACCCTGCCTGATCATTAGGGCGTCCTTATTCTCAATCATGGCGCCCTTATTCCCAATCATGGCGCCATTATTCCAGTCATGGCGTCCTTATTCCCAATCATGGCGCCATTATTCCAATCATGGCGCCCTTATTCCCAATCATGGCGCCATTATTCCAGTCATGGCGCCATTATTCCCAATCATGGCGTCCTTATTGCGGTCATGGCGCCATTATTCCCAATCATGGCGCCATTATTGCGGTCATGGCGTCCTTATTGCGGTCATGGCGCCATTATTTCCCGTCATGGCGCCATTATTGCGGTCATGGCGCCATTATTTCCCGTCATGGCGTCCTTATTGCGGTCATGGCGCCATTATTTCCAGTCAGGAGTCTCAATTAATTCTTTTTCAAATAGCGTTTCATTGTTTTAAGGTTGCAGGCGACAGCTTGGGTTATTGTTTTTTCAACATCAAGGTTTCGCCGACGAGCGTATTCTCCTGCCACAATTCCGAGTGTTTCTGCCGGCATATCCAGCCGGCGGAATGTTTTCCAGCCCATTTTCCAGCTCACTTTACAGAATCGTATCCGGTTGAGATCTACTAATTCGAAACGGATGTTGCCATCTTCATCTTTCGTATACAGGATGTTGCCTCCGGAATAGTCGCGGTGAAAAATCCCCGTTTCGTGCAGACGGGCAGTGAAGGCGGCAAAAGCAAGCAGGATAGTGTTTTTTTCTTCTGCATCAGGATAAGACGAAGGAAATACGCTCCGGATAGTCTTGGCGCCGGTATATCCGGAGGCATAGTAGCTGTTTTTCAGCAATCCTGTTTCAAATGTTTCGATGTAAGCTACCGGCTCCGGCACATGAAATCCCCTGTCCATGATAGCGAGGCTGTAACGATAAGACCTGCAAGCCTTGGATGGGCGGAAGAATGTATAGGCTATCCGGTTCACAAGATGGGGGACTTTAAAGGATTTTACTACTATTTTTCTCTCCCCGGCATGAAAGAGTCTGAGTTCGTTTCGTGATTTATAAATCTCTTCTCCTTCTGTATCATACAAAAGCGATAATTGGTTTATAAAAGGTGCCACATCATTGTACAGGGGATTGATAACAATATTCATATTCTCCGTTTTTGTTTTTTTTTCTTAATCGCAAAGATAACATTAATAACTCTCAGGTCGAACTCTGGTTTTCAAATATGAATAGCAGGGAAATAAAAATGAGATTATTTCGTTAGTTTGTATATACATTAAACAATCTGATACATGAAAGATAACTATTGTGTAATTATGGGAGGAGGAATCGGTAGCCGGTTCTGGCCATTCAGCAGGGCGGGTTACCCCAAACAATTTCTCGACTTTTTTGGTTCGGGACGTTCTTTACTTCAACTGACGTTCGATCGCTTCGCCAAGATTATTCCAGCCGAGAATATTTACATTGTCACAAATGAATTGTACTATTCCCTTGTAAAAGAACAATTGCCCGGTATCCGGGACAAACAGGTCTTACTCGAACCGTCCCGACAGAATACGGCGCCATGCATTGCCTATGCGGCTTATCATATAAAGGCGTGCAACCCGGATGCGAATATTGTAGTAGCTCCATCGGATCATCTGATTTTGAAAGAAGATGTTTTTCTGCACGATGTGCAGAGAGGATTGGAGTTTGTGAAAAAGCATGAAGCGCTGGTTACCTTAGGCATTAAACCTTCGCGCCCGGAAACCGGATATGGGTATATCCAGAGAGGCGATACGCAGCTGGGAGAGTTTTCAAAGGTGAAGACTTTTACGGAGAAACCGGATCAGGAGTTGGCGCAAATATTTTATGAAAGCGGGGAGTTTTTCTGGAATTCAGGGCTTTTTTTATGGAACGTGAATACGATAATTGCTGCATTTGCCAGGTATCTTCCGGATATCAGCAGCCGGTTTGATTTGGGTAGAGAAGTTTTCAATACACCCGCAGAGAAGGCTTTCATACAAGAGCATTTCCCCTATTGCCCCAATATCTCTATAGATTACGGCATTATGGAAAAGGCGGATAATGTGTATATGATGTGTGTGGATTTTGGCTGGGCTGATTTGGGCACGTGGGGTTCTTTATACGACATTGCTGGGAAAGACGAACAGAATAATGCCAAGCTAAAGAATAGCAACGTTATACTCTGCGAAAGCAGCGGGAATATTATTGCTATGGACGACCCGGACCGTTTAGTTGTGATAGAAGGGCTGGACGATTATATTGTTGCCGAGTCGGGCAATGTTTTGCTTATCTGCAAGAAAAACGACGAGCAACGTATCAAGCAATTTGTTGCCGATGTGCAACTGAAGTTTGGGCAAAAGTTCAATTAAAAGACATAGAGGTTACTTCGTATGAGAATCGTACCGATACTAATCATGCTCAGCCTTGTTTTGGGCGCTCATTATTATGTGTTTTCCCGGCTGTGGTTTATGATACCACAGCCGGTGGGCAGGGTGGTGATGCTTGCTTTAGGCATTAGCGCGTTGGCGCTTCCTGTTCTTGCCATGCTCATTGGCGACTATCTGTCGCAATCTGTCGCTTCGTTTATGTACAGGATGGGCTTTTCGTGGATTATAATCTTTTTGTATTTACTCCTTGTTGTAGCCTTGGTTGATGTTGTACGTCTTACCCACCTGTTCCCACTTGAGGGGATTTTCTCCGGCAGTTGGATTGGTTTTATAGCCATAACCTCGCTGATAGTTGCGTGCTTGACGTTCGGATATTTTAATTACCGGGACAAGAAGAAGGTCGAACTCTCTCTGACTGTAGATAAAGAGGGTAGGGGAGGAGTCGATTCGCTGAAGATTGTGGCTATAAGCGATCTCCATCTGGGATATGGGATAGGGAAAAAGGAGTTTGAGAGCTGGTTGCCTCTTATTAATGATGAAAATCCGGATATTGTCCTCATCGCCGGTGATTTGGTTGATAGTAATACCCATCCTTTGTTTGAGTATAATTTTGCAGAGTCTGTCAAAAAAATCCAGTCAAAATACGGTATCTATGCCGTCCTTGGTAACCACGAGTATATCGGAAATGCGATGAAAAGCACAGAATTCCTCCGCTTGGCAGGCATCACCCTGTTGCGGGATTCGGTAGCTTTGATCAATGACTCGTTTTATCTTATAGGGCGTGACGACCGGTCGAACCCGGAAAGAAAATCCATTGAAGAATTAATTGCCCCAATAGATACAACAAAGCCCCTCATTATGCTCGATCATCAGCCCGTACACCTGGAGGAAACAGCGCGAAACCATATTGATTTACAACTCTCAGGGCATACGCATAAGGGACAGGTCTGGCCGCTTTCGTGGGTAGTAAACACGCTTTTTGAGCATGCGTATGGGTATTTGAAAAAAGGGGATACTCATATTTATGTCACTTCCGGTCTGGGTATCTGGGGTGGAAAGTTCCGTATTGGGAGTCAATCCGAATATGTAGTTATCCATCTGACTTTTGCCGGCGGAAACTAAATTCGCACCCACAGTATGACTGATTATAAAATGCATTCTCTTTTAAAAGAATCCGGCGACGTTCGTCTAAGCCGTCTATGCGCCAGTTCTTTTCGAAAAACCGCACATTATCAAATTGGGAGGCAGCCCAATGGCCTGCCTCTGCAATTTGCTGAAGGTTTTTCCAGCGAGACGATGCCAAAGTCGTGGCAAAATGTTTGAACCCTTGTTCGGAAGCCAGTCGGGCAGCGGCCAACAATCGTATTTTAAAACATTGCAGGCAACGTTTACCCCGTTCCGGTTCGTTTTCCAATCCGGAGATGCTATTCAACCACTGGACATGGTCGTAATCACCGTCGATTATATCAAGCCCTTGCGAATGAGCATAACGAGTACATTCCGCTTTCCGGATTCCATATTCTTTTGGTGGAAAAATGTTTGGATTAAAATAGAATAACACAGGGCGTGTTCCGCTCAAAAGCAACCACTCAATAATTGCAGCAGAACAGGGAGCGCAACACGTATGGAGCAGAAGCGACGACTGAATCATGAACACTTGATAGAACGCCCCAGTCGTAATACGGTAGTATTTGTGATGGCGTTCAATTCACATAATTTACTTACTGTCGTCCCATATTTTTTTGCGATACCACTTAGCGTATCACCGGATTTTATCCGGTGATATACGGAGGATAAACTGCTCACTTCCGATGTCTTTTCATCTGCAGAAGAAGAAGAAGAAGAAGAAGAAGTAGTAGTAGTAGTAGTAGTAGCGATTGCTTTGAAAGCAATTGTATTATTGGTCTGTTTTATATTTGTTCCTCTACTGACGTTGCAACACAAAGACTGTCCGATTCTGAGCGTTGAATTGGTTTTCAGTCTATTTAAGCGGCACAATTCACTGACGGTTGTTCCGTAGCGGCGGGCAATGGCGCCCAGCGTATCCCCTGATTTTACGCGATGGTAAACCACCTGCTGTTCAGAAGAAGTGTATATATTACTGTTACGTTCGTTTATCCTGATATTGTGAAAAACAAATAAATCTTTGTGTGGCACCCCATTTTCAAAATCAATGATTTCCATTGGGTCAATCGCCTGTCCTAAAAGACGGGTCTCAAAATGCAGGTGTGAACCGGTCGAACGTCCGGTATTTCCTCCTAAAGCGATTGGCTCACCGGCACGGACAATGTCATTTACATCCACAAGCCAACCCGAAAGATGGCCATAGACTGTTTCCAGCCCATTCGGATGCCGGATAACCAGATATTTTCCGTACCCCCGTCGTTCGGTATTGCGGATGCGCACTTTCCCCGGAAATGCGGCATAAACCGTATCTCCTATTTGCAGTTTCAGGTCGATTCCCCGATGCATGCGCCGGCGGCGAGGTCCATAAGGAGATGTAATTTTCAGCGTGTTATTTATAGGGATAATGAATGAAGAACAATCAATTTTGCAGGAATCGGGAAAAACAACGCGCATCGTATCGCCATAGAATGGGTCAACCCAGCGCGTATCCCAGTTAGAACCATATAACTCGTCGGCGGGGAAAAGCAAATCTTCCGCTTCTTCGAGTAAGAGTTCTTCCATTTCTGCTATTTTTTCCAGAGCTACACTTTTGGCAACCCCTCTGTCGGCCATTAAAACCGAGATATGTTTATCCAAAACGTTTACCTGCGTTTGAATAACATCCTTACGTTGTCCTTCCACTTTTAATATGGAATTGAAAATCAGACAACAGACTAATAATAGTCGTGTATTCAATTTTATTTTTATCATTGTCTTTTGTGTGTGTTCTATCCCAGAAGTAGTGAAGAATATCACTCTTTCTTTCACTTGTCGCGGCAAATGTCGTAAAATATGCTCAAGCAAACAAAAGCAATATCGTGAAAATTTCACAAAAGAGCATAATTTCTGGTGGAAAATGCCTTATTTTGTCTTTTAAATTATCACTAAACCAATAAATAATTAAGTTAAGATGAAATCAGAATCTTTAAAAAAACTAACATCGGGCTTTATAGCCTTGTGTGCAATGGCCATAGTGGCTTCGTGCGGAGAAGGAAAACAGAATACGCTTACTGCTGAAGAAGTAGCGGATGGCTGGCAATTATTGTTTGATGGGCAAACTCTTTCCGGGTGGAAGGATTACAATGGGACGACGCTGACGCAGCCCTGGCATGTGGTCGACGGATGTATTCAGGCTAAAGGAGATGGTAGTGACGCAAGCGGCTATATTGTAACAGAAAAACAGTTTGAAAACTTTGAATTATCCTGGGATTGGAAGCTTGCGGAAGGAGGCAATAGCGGTATGTTGTATCATGTGGTAGAACGGCCTCAATACAAGGTTCCATATGTAACAGGTCCTGAATATCAGCTAATCGACGAGCCTAATTTTGACGGTACATTAGAGCCTTGGCAACGATTGGGAGTAGATTATGCTATGTACCTGCCCGATACAGCGAAAATGAAAGTGAATCCTTACGGAGAATGGAATAACTCTAAAATAGTATTTGACAATGGGCATGTGGAACATTGGCTGAACGGAGAAAAGATACTTGAATTCGAGGCATGGAC
>JAISZY010000113.1 GCA_031284375.1 Tannerellaceae bacterium
TGTGGTGATGCTATATCCCGATTTTGCAAACTGGTCAATAACTCCTGTCGATTTTAGAAAGCAAGTCTAAGCTAACAGCTTGAAGAGGAAAGTTTGTATTATTTCTAATATTACCTGGATCGAAGTACTCAGGCAGGAAGCTCTATGCGCTCAGGGTGAATAAATGACATATAAACTGTGTTTACAAGCTATGTTTGTTGATGATTATAGAGGAAAGATATAAATATTAACGGCGCCGGCCGATGGTGAAGAGGGGGAGATACAAATAAATGCCGGCGATAGACATCAGCAGCCCGCCTATCGTGCCGGCGGCGAGGGGGAACCAGAAGGCTTCCCGTTCGCTCCCAACCATAAAGGGCAGGAATCCCAGGATGGAGGATACAATGGTAAGGAAAATGGGGCCTATCTTGGCATTCCACGCCTTGAGGTAGGCGCGGTGGGGCGACATGAGCGGTTTGCGCTCGCGTACCTTGTTGTATTCGTTCAGTATATAGATACTGGCGTTGATGGTGATGCCGCACAGCAGCACAAAGGAAGCAAATCCTCCTTGGTCGAAGTTTAATTTAAACCAGTAGAAGGTGAGGAATACGCCGATGTAGGAGATGGGTATCACAAAGATGATGGCGAACGGCTGACGGAAGGAGTTGAAAAGAATACTGCCGGTGAAGTAGATAATTACAATGATGAGCAGCAGGAGCAGATACTGACGGTTATCTTTCTTTTCCCAATAGTAATACGCGCCCTGCGACGAGGCGCTGTAACCCATCGGCAGGGCGGCATTGAAGGCCTCCAGAAGTCGTTCCTGTATCCTGTTTCCCTGATTCGAGGCGCCGATGTATTCGTACTGCAGGCAGAGACGGTATTGCTGGTTGAGCTTGGCTACGTTTTGCGGGGTGATTTCTTTGTCTACGGCAGCCAGCTCGGTTATTTTGTAGGGAGGATGGTTGCTGCCCTGCGGGGGTTGGGGAACGTAGAGCAGGCTCCAGACATCGTATTCGGACGACTGGCGCGAACCAATCCGGATGCGTTCCGTTTCGTTGTTTACCGTCAGGCTTCCGGCGGATACATCCCGTGCAAATACGGGGCGAAGCGATGTAAACAGTTCGATGGGGAGGATGTTGGCATCGGCCAGGCGGCTTTTGTTCAGGTTGAAGGTAAATTCGCGGTAGTCGTCCTTGTACCAGGAAAACGTATAGCTGATGAGCACTTCCTTGATGCGCCGGTACGTAAGCAGCGTATCGCGAAGCGTTTCGGCATGTTGGTAGAGTTCGTCGTAATTATATCCCAGCAGTTCGATGCGGTAGTTGCCGGCCGTTTCGCGCACATCGTTGTTGAAGCCCTGGTCGGGCAATCCATACACGCTCCAGCTACCGCCTCCCAGTTCGAGGGCCTTGCTGATGATGCGGCTTTTGAGGGTGTAAGGGAAGGCGCTTCGTTCGGAAGCTTTCGTAAAGAATATGTCGATGCGCGCTTGGCGGGCGTTGATGATGCTGGTTTGAAACTGTCGTATTTCGTTCGTATATTCGCTCAGGTAGGCCTCCATGCGGCCTATCAGGTTATTCATCTGCGCCAGGGTAGCGCCGTTGGGAAGAGTAGCCGTAACGGTAAGCATCAATTCTTCCCTTCGGGTGAAGTAGCTTCCCTCGTATACCTTCTGAACAAACAAGCGAAGCGAACCGCCCAGGGCGACATCCGCCACCGGCTTGATTTTTTCTTTATATACCTCGCCCCCAATCACCCGGTTGTACTTCTCTATCAGGAGGGTGTCCAGATGCGAATAGGTTTCCCCCAGTTTCATTTCTATCTTTTCGGGCAACAGGAAGACCGGCAGACCGAAGCCGAGAATCAGCAGGAAGCAAACCGTTTTCCGCCATCGGCCAAAGAAATGCATCTGCCAAAGATAAGCCCGTCCCAGATAGACGGACAGTCTCCGGAGACGTGGCATCCAAGCCTGCCGGGCTTTTCGGCGGAGGGGCCGGGCAGCCTGCAACGGAGCGGATGTTTGCATCGCCGGAATAAAAAAGAGGGCCACCACCAAGGAGACGGCCAAGTTTACAATCACCACGGCGGCGAAGTCCTGGAGGTTGATGCGTATCTTTTCGTCCAGAAAGAAGATGATAGACAAAGCGCCGATGGTAGTGAGCGTTGCCGCCAGGATGGGTAGGAAGGCGTCGCGGTTGTGTCGCTTGCGGATATGGTCGGACATAACGATGGTGTTGTCTATAATCAGGCTGAGGGATATGGATATACCGGCAAGCGAATAGAGTTGTATCTCCAGCCGCAGAAGATAATAGAGGATAAAAGATATGCAGATATTGATGGCCAGACTGGATATGATGAGAGCCAGATAACGCAGGTTGCGCGTCATAAGCAGAACGAAGAGCAGGAGAATGATAATCGTCATGGCGGTGCGGAGATAGATTTTACTCAGTTCTTCGCGGATAAAGCGGGTAGCGTCGTAGCTCACGTGCATTTCGTATCCTGCGGGGAGGTTGGCGCGTATCGCTTCCATTTCCTGATTCACGCGGGAGGCCAGCTCCAATTGATTGGCCAATTCTTCGGCGCGTATGGAGAGGTAGATGGAGTTCAGTCCGTTAATCCGGTAATATCCCGTGGGCGCTTCTTCGCGGCGGGAAACATGCAGGAGGCGGTCCAAGCGCACCGGCGTTCCGTCGCCGGCAGACACGGTAATGAGCGAAGGGTCGAAGCCTTCGCTGTCGGTTGTTTGCGGGATTAGCGCCAGACGCACCCATTCGCTTCCTTCGCCGGCTTGCGCCAGGCCGATAAATTCGCGGTTATAGTGCAAGGCGATGGCGTTGCGAATGGCATCGATGGTAATGCCCAAGGCGGTTAGCTGACGACTGTCGTATTCCAGATGCCATTCCATAGGAGTAGCTCCGGTGATGTTTACCTGATAAATACCTGGTATACCGGCTAAGCGGGGTTTGATGTTATTTTCTGCAAAACGTTGGATAAGGATAGGCGTCGTGGCCGCGTTGAGGGTATAACTCATAAAGGGGAGCGTTTCCTCGTCGTCGGGACGACTCATCTCGATAACGGGATAACTCATTCCTTCCGGCATAGCCTTCCAGCTTTGGCGGATAAGGACGGAGGCCTCGAAGCGGGCGGCGTCTATGTTGGCATGTTTATCCATTTCGAGCGTAATCTCTCCCCAGCCGTTGCCCGACGTAGAGCGGATTTCCCTGACGCCTGCAATGCGCGACAGCATAGCTTCGAGCTTCGACGTAGCTTCCATTTCTATCACGCGCGACGAATGGTTGGGTATCGTATAGCGGATGCTCAGCCGGGGCAAGGTATAAGACGGTTCGAGCTTGACGGGCAGCAGGGGGATGAAGGCTATCCCGGCCAAGGCCACGCACACGAAGGCTAAGATGACGGAGAATCTACTCATAGTCGAACTTGCGTGTCAGCGGGATATGGAGTTCAAAATCGTATAGCGTCAGTTTGCGTATCTTGTAGTAACTGAGTTTGTAGTTGCGCAGAGAGCTTACGTAATTCCGTTCGGCTTCCTGCTGACGATTGAGCGAGAGCGTGAGGCTGTTGATGTCGGCCTTTCCTATAATAAAGCGTTGTTTCGTTTCGGCGTATGCCATCTGCGCCAGGTCTAAGGCTTCTTCGGCGCTGCTGATGAGTTCTTGCTGCACATTGAAGTCGCCCACCGTCATGATAAGGTCTTCTTCTATCGACACTTCTTCCTGGCGGGCCGAGATTTGCGTAACGCTCAGCGTGTTCCGGGCGATATTGTATTTCCCCTTGCGCACCCCCCAATCCACCAAGGGAATGGAGATAGAGATAGAAACAACGTCTTGCTGAAGCGGGTTCCGGTAAGCATCCCGAAACGTATTGCTCACCTGGTTGAAGCCGATGCTGGCCGATACGGAGGCGTCGAACATGGCTTCTTTCCGGGTCTTGTCCACCTGTTGTTCGGCCTCCAGGATTTGACGGCGGAGGTCCAGGAAGCGGGGATTATTTTCGCGGGCGCGGCTCAGGGCTTCGTCTACGGATAGCGTTTGTTTGAGGGGATGCCCCGGTTGGCGCAAGCGAATCTTGGTGTTTTTGTCTAAGTTCAGATAGGAAGCGAAGGCAAACATGGCGCGTTTCAGGGCGATGTCTGCATTTTGGAGGGTATTGCGGGCATTCACGGCGTCGAGCCGGAGCGTGAGGAGGTCGGCTTGCGTGATGGAGGCAATCTTCTGCCGCTGTTGGCCTATCCGGTAGAGGGTATCGGTAGACGCTACGTTTTCGAGCGCCATGTCGTACTCGGCCTGCGCCATGACGAGGTCGAAAAAGTAGGCGGTAGCCTGTTCGCTGATTTGCTCCATGTTGTAGAGAAACTCTTTCTTCACTTTCTCGTACTTGAGCGGTTCTATCTTTCGTTCCCATCGGAAGGGATTATAGCCGAGCAGTTCTTGCATATAGCCGATGCGAATCGGCACGGAAGTGTATTGCGAGTAGGGGTTTTCGCCAAAGTTGCGCATATAGCCCAGGTTGCTGTTCAGGAAGAAACTTCCTCCCAGCCAATCGAAGTTCTGCGTTACCTGCAATCCTCCGGAAGCATAATACGATTGCTGTTTGCGGTAGACGTCGATGTCTTCGTTCGAATCGTACCGGCGGGTAATGTCGCGATAGTATTGTACCGGCGTCAGATTGAGCGAAACGCCCGGCAAACGTCCGGCTTTGTACGTCCGGTATTGCCAATAGCCTGCCAGGTACATATTCTTGCTCCGGAAAGCTTCCAGCGAACTGTCGCCCGCCAGGGCAATGGTTTGTTCCAACGTAAGTTCCAACTGTCCCCGGGCTTTTGCCGCAAAAAGCAGGAGGATAAGCAGGGCAAGGGGGAGGCGGAGGGTAGAGAGGTGAACGTTCATAATTCGGTATGTCTTGTTGTTTCTTCTTTTCGGTAGATGAGCCAATAAACAAGCGGGATGATAAATAAGCTGACAGCCGTGCCGATTATCATCGTTGCGATGATGGAGATAGAGAGGGGTTTCTGCAGTTCGCTTCCCATGTCGGAAGAAAAGAGCAGCGGAACCATGGCGAGGATACTGGTGAGCGAGGTCATCACAATGGGGCGCAGACGGCGGCGGCCGGCTTCGTGGATCGCTTCCGTAAGCGGAAGCCCTTCCTTGCGCAAGCTGTTGATGGCGTCGAGCTTCAGGATGGAATCGTTGATGATGATACTGCAAGTCACCACTATACCGATGGCGCTCATCAGGTTGAGCGTATGACCGCAGAGCCACAACAGTACGAGGGCGGCGGCTACGTCGATGGGGATTTCAAGCAGTACAACGAGGGGCTGAATGAAACTTTCAAACTGGGCTGCCAGTATGAAGTACATCAAAAGCAGCGAAACAAGCAGGATAACCACCAATTCGTTCAGCATCCTCCGATTGGAAAAGACGCTTCCCGAAAAGTCTATATCCCAGGCCTGACTTCCGGTCTCATCAACGGTAGATTGTTCCACGTTTTGTCTTACGTCCCGCATCAGGCGGTCGGCATCCGTTACGTCGTAGAAGCGGAAGGGGATAAATTCTCCGTTTTTACCGGCCGTAATGGTCTTCAGGTCTTCGCCCGGCGTAATGGTCACGAAGGCGAAGAGGGGTACGGTTTCTCCTCCGGCGGTACGGACTAATGTGCTTTGCATCATTTCGTGCACCGTCTGTTCGCCTCCGGCTACCACGATGGGGAGGTATTGCTGATACGAGCGGAGCAGGCCTATTTCGTTATCCTTGAAGGTGGTGCGCAGGCTCTGATACACCGTATTGTAGTCTACGTTATACAGCAGCAGCTTCCGGCGGTTGATGGTTATGTTGAGCTGATTGTCGAAAGGTATACCTGCCGGCGCGTTCTCGGCGGTTTCTCTCATCGAGGTTTCCAGGGCGTGGATGCTTTCCGGCGCGGGAGCCTGACTTTTGTTGCGGGGCGAGAGTTCGGCCACCACATCGGCCTCGGCGGTTACAAAGAGTTTCTCGAACACCGTTTCCGGCGGCTGAAAGCTTACCGCCGCGGTCGGGAAATGTTCCTTTATCCACTGCTCTATTTCGTGCTGTAAGGGGGCGATGTCCGACGTATGGGGCGTTTTGAAGTACAGTTCCGCTTCCGATTGCGACAGCTCCCCGTCCCGGTTGAGGAGGAAGTCCTGCCGTCCTACGTATGCCGTGTATTCCATGGGGTCGTTTACGGTCGCGGCAAAGAGCGTTTCCACCCTTTGGCGGTTTTCGTTCAGGTGGATGTTTTCGTTCCAGTCTATCAGGGCTATCAATTCGTTCTGTTCGATGTCGGGCATCCGGCTCTTGGGTACCTCGTAGAAAAGGAGTACGCAAAGGGGGATGGATACGAAGAGTATGGCTACGCTGGAGAATTTATGCCGGAACACGAAGCGTACTCCCGCATCATATACCGAGAAGTTCCGCGCGACCTTGGGGGGCTTCGCGGCTTTTCCGGACAGCTTGGGAGAGGCGATTTTGTACAGTACCGGCAGCAGCATGATGCCGGTGAAGTAAGACACTATCAGGCCTATCGTTACGGCAAAGGCTTGGTCGTAGAAGATGGCGCCGGCGATGCCGCTCATAAAGACCAAGGGTACAAAGACTACGATCGTGGTGAGCGTAGAGCTGAGCATGGGGGTGATCACTTCGGTTGTTCCCTTGTCGCAGGCGTCTTCCAGCGTATGGCCTCTGGCCTGATATTGGGCAATGTTTTCGGTCACTACAATAGAGCTGTCTATCATCATCCCCAGGGCCAGGATTAGGCCGGCCAGCGAAATGATATTGAGCGAGAGATGGAAAAAATAAAAGAACAGGAAGCAAACCACTAAGCTCACTACCATGCTGATGCCTATCACTACGGGGCTTTTTACGTCGCCCAAGAAGAAAATGGCTACGACGAAGATAAAGAGAAATCCCAGCGAGAGGTTTTGCTTCAGGTTTGAGATGGTATAATCGAGCAGCTCCGTTTGGTTGCGGGTGACGCTGAATGCTATGCCGGGATAAACGGAAGAGAAGTAATCGATTACTTCCTGAAGCGAGGTCTTCATCTTGTCCATGTTTTCTTCCGACTGTTTGATAACGGCCAGCGTCACGGCCCGTTTGCCGCCGGCCAGCGAGAAGCCCGCTTCCTTTACGGCCGATACCGATACCTCGGCCAAGTCCTTGAGGCGAAGAATGCGGTTGTCTTTCCTTATGTAGATGTTGCGCACGTCGTCTTCGGTGCGAAGGAGGGAGGAGAAGCGTATGTTGTACTCGTAGTAGCCGTCGCGCACGGTCATGCTGCCCGGCTCGATATTGTTCGAGGCGATGGCTTGTTCCAAATCGTCGAGGCTGAGGCCGGCGGCGTTCAGCCGTTTCATGTCGGGGATGATTTGCACTTGTTTGGATGCGGTTCCGGTTACGTCTACCATCGCTACTTCGGGCAATTGTTCTATCCGGCGCTTGATGACATTCTCGGCAAATTCGCAAAGGGTGAGGAACTGGGTTTCGTCGGCCGAGTCTTGCTCCTTCAGCGTCAGATTGAGGCAAAAGACGGGGATGTCGGTTGCGCTGGCTTTGATTACACGGGGGCGTTCCACGTCGCGGGGCAGGTAGTTCATGGCCGCGTCTATCTTTTCGTTCACTTCGATAAAGGCCAGGTCGGTATTGGTACCGAAGTCGAAGCTCATCCGCAGGAGGCCTGCTCCGTCGCGCGTTTCGCTCCGGATATTGCGCAGACGGCCTACCTGCATCAGTTGCTGGCGGATGGGTTTTACTACGATATTCTCCAGTTCGCGCGCCGAGGTATTGGCGGCCGTGACCTGTACGGTAATTTCGGGTATGGCTATATCGGGAAGCAGCGACACGGGGAGGGTAAAGTACGTAGTCACTCCTATGATAAAGACTGCCGTAAAGGCCATCAGCACGGCTATCGGCCTGTGTAATAGAAATCGAATCATGCCATCGGATTTGAATGTTCTTTGCTTACTTCTTTACCGAAACCGTCGATTCGTGCGCCAGGTTGATATTGCCGCTTGTGATTATCACGGAGCCTTCGGTAAGGCCTTCGGTGACGATGTATTCCTGCATGTTTTCGAGTCCGGTTTGCACGTAGTTCCAGTAGGATTTTCCGTCGACGAGGGTAAAGACCACCTGTTTGCCCGAACGGATTACTACCGCCGTTTTGGGAACTACGAGCATATCGGGCGCCGAGCGTTGTACTTTGACGCGGATATTCATTCCCTCGAACAGATGTCCGGGATTGTCCGTCAAGGCCTTGATCCGCACCATGCCGTTGGCGTCTACCAGGGGATTGATTTCGGCGATGGCGCCCCATATTGTTTGGTTATTTGTTTGGAAGAAAGGTTCTATCTCCACCCTATCTCCCACACGTACAAGGGGGAGTTCGCTTTCCATCACGGTAAAGGAGGCTTCGGCGTGGCGGGCGTCGAGGAGGGTGCAAAACGTTTCGGAAACGGAGGCCATATTATACGGTTTGGCAAAGAGGTTGGCTACTACGCCGTCGAAGGGCGCCTTCAGCGTGGCTTTTTCTTCTTCGTAAACGGCTAATCGGTACTGTGCCAGGGCTTGGTCGTATCCGCTCCGGGTTTGGGCTAATTGCAGGATGGCGGGAGGCGTTTTCAGCGAATCTTCGGGCGAGAAACCTTGGCCAATCAGCACGTCTTGCATATCCAGTTTGGCTCTGTCTAAGGCATCTTTTGCTTGGGCTGTACGGTTGTTTAGCCGGAAGACGGTTAGTTCGGCCAATACTTGCCCTTTCGTAACCCGGTCGCCGTTCTTTACCCGGATAGCGGCAATGGGTTCGGCCGATTCGAAGCGCAGGTCGGCATAGTGCGAGGCGGCGAGCTTGCCGTTGCTTACCAGTTCGTGATAGAAGGTGGTTCGGCGAAGGGTCATGGTGTCTACTTCGGTCGAGGATTCGAGCAGCAACGTTTCTACGGTTTCTTCCTCCCGGCCGGCGTCTTGCTTCCCGTCCGAACATGCGCCCGGCAGCGCCAGCAGCGCCAAACTTCCGATAAGGTAACAGGGAATATGTTTCATATACATGTTTTTCAATTGGGTGTTATCTTTGCATTATTCTCGGTGCGAATATAGGCTTTTTATCTGTACGGACAATTACTTGGGAAAAGATTCTTATTTTTGTCCCGGCATCAAAAAAAAACAGTTTCAAATGAGCGAAGAAATAAAAACGGAAGAAGAAGGCGGCGATGTGCTGATAGCGAATCCCCTCTACGATTATGTGTTCAAGTATCTGATGGAAGACAACCGGGTGGCGCGTAAGTTTATATCCGCCATTATCGGCGAAGAAGTGGTGGAGCTTTCCTTTACCCCTCAGGAATATGTGCGTAAACAAGGGAGCGACCCGGATAGACTATGGAGTGTTTACCGTCTGGACTTCACCGCGCAGATACGGGTTGGCGAAACGTGTAAATCGGTGATGATCGAGGTGCAGAAAGTATCGCTTCGAACCGACATCATGCGCTTCAGGCGTTACTTGGGAAGTCAGTACGAGAAGGGAACGAACAGCTACGTCGATTCGTTGGGCGTTGAGCACCCGATGCAGATTTACTGCATCTATTTCATCGGCTCGGGCATCGGCGTGAAGGGCGTTCCGGTCATGACGGTTAATCCCTCTGCCTCGGACGCCGGAACGGGTAGCGACTTGAAAGATCTTCACAACGAGTTTGTGGACAGTCTTCACCATCGTTCGTGGATTATTCAGGTGCCGGAGTTGAAAGGCCGTCGTCGCAACGATCTGGAAATCCTTCTGAGCGTTTTCGACCAGGCCAACCGCATGGACGACCACCACATCCTCAATCTGAACGTGGAGCGTTTTCCGGACGAGTACCGTCCCATCGTTCGCCGTTTGCAACAGGCCGCCGCCGAGAGGGTGGTACGTTATGCGATGGTGATAGAAGACGACATTACGGAACATTTCCGCATGGAAGAACAGATCCGATTGATCCGGCTCGAAAAAAAGGATATGATTATTGCCGAAAAAGAGGCCGCCATCGCTGAAATAGATGCCGCCATCGTTGAAATAGATGCCGCCATCGCCGAAAAAGAAGCGGCCATCGCTGAAGTAGATGCCGCCATCGCCCGCGAACGCGCTGAAAAGGAAGCCCTTCTTGCCGAACTGGCCGCTTGGAAGGCGCGTTCTCAAATTGGCGGGGAGTAAAGCGTTCGTACAACCGGAATTTTATTTTATTTATCCTTCACGGCCGTATACTGTGCGATATTGCGCGGGCCGAGTAAGAGGATTTTGCCTTCTTCCTGCAATTCCTTCAGGTCTTTCAGCGCCAGGTATTTGGAGCAGTTGTTCAACGTACGGCAGGTGGATGTCAGTATCGTATGATGGTTCTCCAGGTAGGCAAGAATCCGGGCTTTTCGTTTCGCTTCGGGGCGGGTTTTGAGGCGGCTGCCTTCGCCGGAGCGTTCGAAAGACATTCCTTCCAGTTGCCTTTTCAGTTCTTTGGAGCATCGGAACACTACTTTGCCGAACTTCACTTTCGAGGGCGTTACCTCTTTTTCGCGCGTGGCCGGCGCGTTTTTTACCGATACGCTGAAGCGCCCCAATCCTTCCAGTTCTACAATATCTCCGCACGACAGGTGCAGCGCCAACTGTTCCTGAAAGGCGGTAAGAAGCCCTTTCACATCGCCGGCCGAGAAGGAGGAGAACTGCGAAATTTGTTTGGCAATAAGGTCTATCCCTATCCGGTTTTGTTCCACCAAACGGGCATGTATCCCGGTATTTTCCGGCTCTTCGCCCTGCTGGGGCGGATTGTGGAATACACTATAACGTGCTTTCATATCTTATTTTTCGGCAAATATACAATAAGTTTTCCGTATATGGGGCGTTTTTTTGCCGGGAATACCATCTTTTTTTTATTTGACCGGGTAAAACGCGTGTTCGACCTGGGTAAAACGCGCGTTTGACCTGGGTGAAACACGTGTTTGACCGGGTGAGATAAAACTTATCCCGCAAAGAACGGGAAGCTTCTCGGCGCATGCCCGGAATTTACTGCAAACCGGAATCGAAACGGAAGAACAATATACCCTTCGCACGGTATTGCACGGCCGGTATCGCGGTCTTACCTTTGCATCGTCCGGATAACATTCGGGAATAAAACAATCCCGTTTGGAAGCAATTTGAAGTCATAATAAGATTTATCGAAACATTAATGCAAAAATATTTTGCCGTTAGCATTATTATGTTTTTCTTTGCACTCCGTAAGGACAAAATGTAGGTTGAACTTTAATTTTATTTACAAAATGACATTATCTATGCATGTATTGCAAATAACACACTCTATTTATTAAATTAATCTTGATTATTTATGAAAAGGTTATCATCATTGACCGGAAGAGGCAGGCCTCTTCCGATGGGAAGTATTCTGATACTTCTGTTTGTTTTTTCGTTTGCCGCCCGGAGTCAGACTGTTGTAAGCGGTCAGATACTGGACGAGTTG
This sequence comes from Tannerellaceae bacterium, assembly GCA_031284375.1. Classification (GTDB taxonomy): domain Bacteria; phylum Bacteroidota; class Bacteroidia; order Bacteroidales; family Tannerellaceae; genus DFXE01. The sequence goes on from JAISZY010000113.1 coordinate 11,480, forward strand.
GCCTCCGGAGTAATCGGAGCCACGATTATCGTAAAAGGGGGCCAGGAAGGCGCCGTGACCAATATGGACGGGAATTTCTCGTTCACCGTGTCCAGGCCTTTGCCCGTTACGCTCGAAGTAAGCTATATTGGCTACAAGAAGCAGGAAATTGTGCTGAGCCGTCCCGCCCAGATTCCCCTCCGCATTGTGCTGGAGGAAGATGTCAATACGCTGGACGAAGTAGTGGTGTCGGCCGGAGGTATCTTCCGCAGTCGCCGCGAACAGGGATACACCACCACCAAGGTGACGGCCGGCGAGCTAACGGCTTCGCGTCCGGCTACGGTTGGCGCCGGATTGACCGGCAAAGTGCCCGGTCTGCAAATCAATGCCCAGTCCGGCGGCGTGAATCCCAACTACCGCTTGGTGCTCCGCGGCAACCGTTCGCTTACGGGCAATAATACGGCGCTCATCGTGGTGGACAACTCCGTGGTATCGGGCGAGGTCCTGAACAGCCTCAACCCCGAAGACATAGACGATATACAGGTGCTCACCGGGGCTGCCGGCGCAACCTTGTACGGTTCGGAAGCCTCCAATGGGGTGCTGCTCATCACCACCAAGAAGGGAAGGAGCTTCGGAAAGCCGGAAGTGAAAGTGTCGCACACCGTCAATTTACAGCAAATCAACTTCTTCCCCCAGTTGCAGCAGCGTTTCGGCCAAGGCGCTCTGTCCGACGGACAGCATTACGACCCGATAGAGAATCAACAGTACGGGCCGGCCTTCGACGGCTCGATACGTCCGCTGGGCTATCCGCTCGAAAACGGAGAGCAGCAGACCACCACCTACGCCGTGAAGGAAGGAAACGGCCGGAACGATTTCTGGGATACGGGACTACAGAATCAGACGGACCTTTCCGTAAGCTTCGGAAACGAGAAGGCCACTTCCTTCCTATCGGCTCAGTATTTAGATGCCTCGGGCACCACGCCGGGCGATAAGTTCAACCGCGTTTCCGTCCGCCTCAACAACACCCTCTCGCCCATCAAAGGGCTGGATATCTCCTACACGGCCAATTACGTGGAGAACAACTACGACGTAACCAATGCCACCAGCACGATTTATAGCCAATTGACCCAGATATCGGCCAATATACCGGTAACGGACTACAAAGACTGGGAAAATAATCCCTGGGCAACGCCCGACGGCTGGTACAACCCCTGGTATCGGAATCCCTATTTTACGGCCGATACGTATCGCACCAACCGCAAAGACGCCTACCTTACCGGCAAGGCCGAGGTGAAGTACGAAATCGCTCCCTGGCTCTACGTCCTCTACCGGGCGGCCTTGTCCAACCGGAACGACGAATACAAAAAGATAGAACCAAAGTTTACGCTGAGCGATTACAGTCTTTCGGTACAAACAAAAACCAACCTCCAGGGACGGGTGGAAGACGGCTTTGTGCGCCGCTCCCGCTTCAACCAGGATTTCCATATCGGCCTCAGCCATACGATAGCCGAAAACTTTTCACTCCATCTTATCCTGGGAGCCTCGAACAGCAACAACACCTACAAGTCGCTGTCCGCCTACGCCTCCGGTCTGGTGATACCCAACCTCTACAACATCAGCAACCGCAGCGGACAGCCCTATCCTACGGAAGAAAACACGCATTACCGCAACTACGGCGTATGGGGCGATTTCACCGCCGGCTACAAGCAGTTCCTCTTCCTCCACCTCACGGCCAGAAACGACTGGACGTCGTTGCTCTCGGCCGAGAATCGCTCGTACTTCTATCCTTCGGCCGACTTGTCGTTCGTTCCGACCGACGCCTTCGGCGCCTTAGAAGACCATCCGGTGGTAGACTTTCTGAAGCTCCGCGCCGCCATCTCCCGAACGGGAAATGTGAATATCAATCCCTACCAGTTAGACCCAACGTTCGAATCGGTCACCGGATATTCCAACGGAACCTATTACAGCAAAAACTCCCGTTTGGTGTCTCAATCGCTCAAGCCTGAAATCACCTCCGGCTGGGAAGTAGGTACCGACTTCCGCCTCTTCGACGAGCTGGTCGACGCGCAAGTCAACTATTACTACACGTCCACCACCGGTCAGGCTATCCTGGCCTCCGTAGCCCGCTCCACCGGCTTCCGCGATTATTTGGTCAACGTAGGCGAGGTAACCAACAAGGGACTCGAAGTATCGGCGCATTATTCGCCCCTGCGCAATGCCGACTGGCTAATAACCCTGGGCGGCAACTATACGCACAACACCAACCTCCTGGCCGAAATGCCCGAAGGGATGGAAAGAGTAAGCATCAACGGCAGCACCGCCATCTTTGCCGACCTGGGCAAAGAAGTGAATCAGATTATCGTCACAGATTATAAACGGGTGACCGAAGGCCCCTACGAAGGCAAAATAATCGTAGACCGTAACACCGGCTATCCCTCCATCTCCACCCAGTCGATAAACGCCGGGAATACCACCCCCAAGCATCGTCTGGGCTTAGACCTGAATGTGAAATGGAAGGACTTTACCCTCACCACCCTCTTCGAATACCGCGGCGGATACTACGCCCTGGCTCAGAACCTGGGAGGTAGTCTCGACTTCTCCGGCGCATCCTCCCGCACGGCCTTTTACAACCGCGACCGCTTTGTATTCCCCAACTCGGTATACGAAGACCCCACGACGCATCAGTATGTAGAAAACGCCGACGTAACGATAGCCGACGGCGGCGCCGGCTTCTGGTCGATGGGTTCCTACAACCGAAACGTGCACCGCAACTATGTCTATGCCGCCGATTACTGGAAATGGCGCGAAATAGCCCTGAGCTATCAGTTGCCCCAATCCCTCATCCGTAAAATCCCCGGCATAGCCCATGCAAGCGTCAGCCTGCAAGCGCGCAACCTCTTCCTTTGGACAAGTAAATCCAACGAATACACCGACCCCGATTACAGCAGCTCCGAACGAGTAGAAGACAATGCCACCGGCGTATCCACGATGGGGCAAACGCCGCCTACCCGGTACTTCGGCGGAACGATTTCACTCACATTCTAAAAACGAACTCTTATGAAAAAGAATTTCATCATACAACTATCCGTTCTCTTATGGACTGCGATATCCTTCTCCTCCTGCGACCTGGATATAAACGTAAACCCCAACTTCGCCACAGGAAGCGTCGTAACGCCGGACTTGATTCTCCCCGGTTCCATCGCCGCCTTGGCCGAAGATATCAATACCTACAATAAGTTTGGCGCCCTCATGGTAGGGTATCAGTTCCCCGGCGACGGCCTTTCCGGATTCGGCGACCTGTATTCGTACAACTATACCAGCGCCTCCGACACCGGCTTGTGGAATAATGCCTATGCCCACCTGCGCGATATTCAAGACATCATTACCGTGTCGGACGAAAACCCCTACTATATTTACTTCGGAGCCGCCGCTCACGTGATTCGCGCCTACACCTACCATCTGCTGGTAGACGAGTACGGCAACGTACCTTACTTTGAAGGCATACGAGGCGATGCAAACATCGCTCCGGCCTTCGACGACGACGCGGCCGTGTATCAAGCCATCATCGAAGAACTGAGCGACGCCGTGGCCACCTTCCAGGCCGCCGAAGCCTCGTCCGATATACCGCTGGCTTTTTCGCGGGTGACAGACCCGCTCTTCGGAGGGAACATCGTCAAATGGATACAATTTGCCAACAACCTCAAGCTGCGCCTCCTGCTGAGGGCTGCCGGCACCGAGATAGACGGTTTTGTACAATCGGCCTTCAACTCCTTCTCGGCCGAAGGCTTCCTCAAGGAAGACGCCCTGATTAATCCCGGCTATAATGCGTCGAGCAAGCAGAACCCGTTCTACAACGACTATCATAGCTCCGTGACCGGCGCCATTTCGCAGTATGCCCACTACTATCTCCCTACCACCTATCTGCTGACGTTCTACTTGGGAACCAAACTGCAAGACGACCGAAGAGGCGCGCTCCTGTACCGCGACTATCCTGCAACGCCGCACTATCAGCTCGGCAAACAAGACGAAGGACGCCCCTACACGCCCGGATACATCTGGCTGGAAAGCGTTTTGAAAGGAAGAGAACAGGGATTCGGAGCCTTTTATGCCTTCGAGACCTATTTCCTTCTGGCCGAAGCCGCCGCAACGGGACATGAGTTGGACGGCGATTGGAAGACTAATTTCGAGAAAGGAATCGCCGCTTCCTTCCGCTATCTGGAATCTACCGCGAGCGGCTCGCTCGTAGCCGATGCCGACCCCGAGGCCGATGCAAAAGCCTACATCGAGGCCAACGCCGGCAGCTATCTGGCCAATCCCGATTTGGCAACCACCCCGGCACAGCAATTGGAAGCCATCATCACCCAAAAATACATCGCTTCCAATCCCATCAACGCGCACGAAGCATGGAACGACTTCCGCCGAACGGCCTATCCCGTTATCAACAACGCAGGACGTCAGCCCGAACTCACCTTTGCCTCCTACCTCTCCGATTCGCCGCGCGAAGACAAGATGCTGGTACGTCACGTCTATCCCCAGGCGGAATACGATTTGAATGCAAATACGCCGGACGTAGGGAACTCTTTTTCCAATCCGATATTCTGGGACAAAAATTAATGCAACACAACGTAACACATAGAAACATGAAAAAGTACATAAAATCAATCACAATGGCCGTGGCAACCCTGAGCCTGTGGGCCTGCCTGCCGGACGACGCCATATTTGAAGAAAACGGTTCTCACAGCATTGTAGAACTCTACAATTTATCTTCCAACAGGTCATCGTCGGCCGTATACGGCAGTCGCGATTTGAGCGAATTAGACTACGTAAACCTTTCCGCGGAAGGGTTTGACTTTCCGGTCATCGTCAATTTTACGGGAGTGAACGGCACGCCGGAAGACGTAACGGTAGAATTAGCCATCGACGAATCTATCGTAACCGCTCTGGGCGCAGGGCTTTATGCCATACTGCCCACGTCGGCCTACACCTTGCCGGCCTCGAACACGGTAACGATTCCCAAAGGAACCAACCGGGTTGAATACCTCATCCGGGTAAATCCCGCCGTGCTGGACGACCTGAGTCAAACGTATGCCATCGGGATAAAGATTACCGGCGCGTCGAAAGGCGTCATCAGCCGGAATTTCTCTGCCGGAGCTTATCTGTTCACATTGGAGTAATCGATCTGTTTTTCCTATACTTCACAAACTCTTATCCTCCGAAGGCGAGGATAAGAGTTTGTTTTTTATCCAAATCAACGGCGCTGCCCATTCTACGCACATTGTCATAAAAAAACAACCACCTGCCAAGCAGATGGTTGTTTGTCGGGGTGAGATGACTCGAACATCCGACCTCCACGTCCCGAACGTGGCGCGCTAGCCAACTGTGCTACACCCCGCAGTTGTAACGTGGCGGCAAATGTAGATATAATTTTCCAAAGAACAAGTACCTTTGTGCAATTCTTTATCATCCTAAATAGATTCATTATGAGAAACAATCTTTTTACTGCTTTATGGCTTTATTGTGTAATGATTGCGCCTTTCGGCCTGTTGCTTTCGTGTTCGGACAGCGTAATGCCTCCCGAACCATACGGAGCTGTTCCTACGGAAAATCAGTTGAAATGGCAGCAAATGGAGTACTATATGTTTGTGCATTTCGGGCCGAACACGTTTACCGATATGGAATGGGGAGACGGGAAAGAAGACCCCACCGTTTTTAATCCTTCGGCATTAGATTGCCGGCAATGGGCGGCTACCGCACAGGCCGCGGGCATGAAAGGGATTATTATCACGGCCAAACATCACGATGGTTTTTGCCTATGGCCCAGCCGGTACAGCGCCCATACCGTGCGGGAAAGCGGCTGGAAAGACGGCAAAGGCGATGTGCTGAAAGAATTGTCCGACGCCTGCCGGGAATACGGATTGGCCTTTGGCGTTTATCTTTCGCCCTGGGACCGGAATCATTCCGCGTATGGCACGCCGGAATACAACCAGGTATTTGCCAATACCCTGACCGAGGTATTGAGCAACTACGGGACGGTTTTCGAACAATGGTTTGACGGTGCAAACGGCGATGCGGAGAAAGGGAAAAGACAGGAATACGACTGGGAGTTATTCCACAACACGGTGTATACGCATCAACCCCATGCCGTCATATTCAGCGACGTAGGGCCAGGCTGTCGATGGATAGGAAACGAAAGAGGCATTGCCGGCGAAACAAACTGGTCGCGTCTGAACATAGATGGCTTCGAACCGGGATTGGGAGCGCCTCCTGTCGATACCCTGAACACCGGGAACGTATACGGCAAAGCATGGGCGCCGGCCGAAACCGACGTATCCATCCGGCCGGGATGGTTTTACAGCCCTCAGACGGACGATAAGGTAAAGAGTGTGTCGCACTTGGTAGACATTTATCATACCTCCGTGGGACGTAATTCAAACCTGTTGCTCAACGTACCTCCCAACCGGGAAGGACGCATACACCCCAACGATTCCACCCGCCTGATGGAATTTAAGCGCGCCATGGATGCTTGTTTTGCCCGCAACCTGCTGGACAAAGCCACGCTTCGCACCCCGGATACGAGGGGCGGCTCGCGGAAGTATGCCGTCGAACATGTATTAAACGAGGATTATAACAGTTATTGGGCCACCAACGACAGCGCACATACGGCACGTATAGAAATAACCCTGCCCCAAGCCGTAGCGTTCAACTGTTTTCTTGTACAGGAATATATCCCCTTAGGACAACGTGTTTCGCACTTTACCCTGGAAAGTTGGGACGAATCAACCGACCAATGGAACATCGTGGCCGAAGGTAGCACCATCGGATATAAACGCATCCTGCGCTTCCCACGGGTAACAGTGCAAAAACTACGCCTCCATATCCTGCGTTCTTTAGCCTCTCCCGTAATAAACAGGATAGGACTTTACGACGCTCCGGATATACGCTGATTTATTCTATGATTCTCACCCAGCCGTAAGGGTCTGGGGCATCGCCGGTCTGAATTGCGAAGAGCTTGTTATAAAGCTTTTCGCATGTAGGGCCCGGTTTACCGTCTTTCGAATAGACATACGAACGATTCTCGTCCAAATCGTCTATTTGAGAGATGGGCGTAATGACGGCCGCCGTGCCACATTCGGCAGTTTCTTCAAACGTACTGAGTTCGGACACGGAGATGGGGCGGCGTTCTACCTTCAAGCCCATATCGGCGGCCAATTGCGTCAGGCTCTTATTGGTTATCGACGGAAGAATGGAGTTCGACGCCGGTGTGATATAGGTGTTCTCGCGAATGGCAAAGAAATTGGCCGGGCCACATTCGTCGAGGTAGAGTTTTTCTTTCGGGTCGAGGTAAAGAACGGCCACATAGCCTTTTTCGTGAGCCTTATGACCGGCCAAGAGACTCGCCGCGTAATTACCGCCCACTTTATAACATCCGGTACCCTGAGGCGCAGCACGGTCGAACGAACGCATAATGCAGACAGGCGCCGGCTTGAATCCGGTTTTGAAGTAAGGGCCTACGGGCGTAACAAAGACTAAAAACATATATTCGTCGGAAGGCTTGACGCCTATCAAGGCGCCCGTTCCAATCAGCAGCGGACGAATGTACAAAGACGCCCCGCTTCCATAAGGGGGGATAAAGCGTTCGTTGAGTTTGACGGCTTTATAAACAGCTTCTTCAAACTTTTCTACGGGAAATTCGGCCATCATGATACCACGGGCGGAAGACTGCATACGTTTGGCATTCTCGTCCATGCGGAAGACGCGAATCTTCCCGTCTTTTCCCCGGAAAGCCTTCAGGCCTTCGAACGATTCCTGCCCGTAATGCAGGCAAGTGGCCGACATGTGAATATTGATGACTTCCGAAGAACTTACTTCCAGTTCTCCCCATTGTCCGTCGCGATACCAACATCGTACGTTATAGTCTGTTTTCATGTATCCAAAAGAAAGTTCAGACCAGTTAATAGCATTTTCCATACATTTCCATTTATTAAATTATGGCTGCAAAAGTAAGCCATTTCGCAGTATTATTGCTATATTCGCGGCAAAATAATCAAAGCGGCATGAGCGTTATCGAACATATAAACAACAGCAAACAAACGGCCTTTTCTTTTGAAATACTCCCTCCGATAAAAGGGAACAGTATCCGTAAAGTATATAATGTAATAGATAAATTAAGAGATTTCGATCCGAAATACATCAATATCACATCCCATCACAGCGAATACCAGTATAAAACGTTGCCCGATGGAAGTATCCAAAAGGTGAATATCCGCAAGCGGCCCGGCTCGGTAGCCATTGCTTCGGCCATACAGAACAAATACGGTATCGCGGCGGTTCCACATATTATATGTAAGGGTTTTACGAAGGAAGAAACCGAGTATGCCTTGATTGACCTTAATTTCTTAGGCGTGTACGACCTCCTGCTGCTTCGGGGAGACAACAAAATGCCCGACGTTTCGTGCCAAAACGCCGATGTATATCACGAACATGCAACCGATTTGCAGCTTCAGGTAAACAACTTTAATGTAGGGATTGCCGTAGACGGCTCTTCTTTCGAAGCGAACGAAACGCCGTTCTCCTACGGAATGGCTTGCTATCCGGAGAAACACGAAGAGGCGCCCAATATGGAGTCGGATTTGTATTATGCAAAAGAAAAAGTAAAGAACGGAGCCGATTATTTGGTTACACAAATGTTCTTCGACAACGAGAAGTACTATGCCTTCGTAGACCGTTGCCGCCGGGAAGGCATCCATGTACCCATCATACCGGGCATCAAGC
>JAISZY010000061.1 GCA_031284375.1 Tannerellaceae bacterium
CTTCGCGTACCAACGACAGAGGAAGATTCGTAATCCGGAACATCGCCCCGGGAACGTACCGCATCTTCGCTCTTAACGACAAAAACCGCGATTATAAGTTCGACCAGCCCGGAGAAGAAATCGCCTACTGCGATTCGCTGATTATCCCAACCTTCCAATTTACCTCCCGGCAAGATACCCTGTGGAAAGATACCCTGACCATCGATACCATCCAAACCGTAGCATATACGCGCTTCCTGCCGGACGATATCGAGCTGAAGCTCTTTGCCGAAAAGTTTGAACGACAATACATCCTCCGGCCCGAACGTTCGCAGGAAAACCGCTTCACCCTGCGCTTCAACGCTCCGCTGGATACGCTGCTCGTGCCCGTTCCGCTCAATTTTACTCCCGCCGACAGCAATTGGTACATCAGTCAGTGGACCGAAGAAAAGAAAGCAATCCACTACTGGCTTACCGACTCGATGATATGGAAACAGGATACGCTGCAAATAGAAATTACCTACCCGGCAAGCGACTCGCTCAATGTGCTCTATCCTCAAACGGATACGCTCGCGCTCACGCTGAGAAACCGTCCGCAGGAAAACAAAAAGCAGAAAAAAGGAGACGAACCTCCCCCCATCGTTTTCTTGGGAATGAACATCAACGCTTCCGGCTCGATGAATATTTACGATACCCTATCCATTGTTTTCGACGAACCGATACCGCCGCTGAACAAAGAGATGTTCCGCCTCGACCTGAAAAAAGATACCGTCCGAACTCCCGTAGAGTTCGACTTCCTCCCCGATTCGAGCAACGCCCTCGGCTTCTTCATCAACCGGAAATGGAGCTATGGCGAAGAATACGTCTTGGAAGTAGACTCGGCCATCATATACAGCCTTTACGGCAAATGGAACAACCGCGCCAACCAAACGTTTTCCATCAAAACGGAAGACCAGTACGGACATTTATTTATCAACATAGAAGGAACAGACAGCCTCCCCGCTTTCGTGGAATTGCTGAACAGTAACGACGAACCCATCCGCAAAGCCGTCGTAAAAGATGGAGGCGCCCTCTTTATGGACCTGCCCCCGGCCAAATATTACGCCCGGTTGATACAAGACGGCAACAACAACTTCTTGTGGGATACGGGCAATTATGCCGAAAAGCGTCAGCCGGAAAACGTCTTCTATTATCCCAAAGAAATTGAGGTGATGAAAAACTGGCGGCTCGAAATTCAATCCCCACCCTGGGATATAAAAGCTACTCCGTTCACTCGGCAAAAACCGATGGAAATAACGAAAAACAAACCCAAAGAGGTAACAAAACCCAAAAGAGATTACAGAGATGAAGGAAAACAACGAACATCATCCGGCAGTTCCGGCGCCCTGGGCGGTGTGCGCTTCTAAGGCGTACCCATCGCTGCTTGCGCTCCTGCTTGCGATTGCGCTCGCGTACTGCGGCAAGCTGAAAGCACAATCCTGCGAATGGCCGCCGGTATTGCACCACAACGAACAAATAACGTACGAACTTTACTTCAAATGGGGAATCCTTATGCCCAAAGCCGGAGTGGCGCAGTTCTCAACCCAAAATACAAGTTACGACAACCATCCGGCTTGGAAATATCAAATGTTCTTTCGTACAACCGGTATGTTCGACAAAATATTCAAGATGCGGGACACCCTCGCCACGTATTTTACGCCCGAACAACAACTCCTCTTCAGCGACAAACGAACCGAGGAAGGCGGATACTATCTGGCCGACCTAATGTGGTTCTCTCCCCTGCCGGGCAAAACATCCGTCCGCTCGCAACGGTATGGGCGCACGGGCATAAAGTTCGATACTACGCTCGTTGTGACCGGATGCGCATGGGATATGATGGCCACCACGCTGTACCTGCGAACCATCGCATGGGACAAGCTGAAGACGAAACAAGAATTTCCCTTCCGCGTTGCGGTAGGAAAAGACATCGTAAACGCTGCATTCCGGTACGACGGACAAGCCATCGTATCGCCGGACGAACAAGTGAAGTACCGTACGCATCACTTCTATATCGACGTGTACGACCCGGCTTTCGAGCAAAGTAAAGAAGCCGCGGAAGTGTGGGTGAGCGACGACGAAAATCATCTGCCCATCCGCGTCCGAGCCAAATTGAAAATAGGCGCAGCCGAGGTTTACTTCAAAGAGGCCGTAAATCTGAAGCATCCCTTCGGCAGCCGGATTTTTATCACCGGGAAATAAAACAACAACCCCTGTAAAGCAAAGAATCTTATATTGTTTAATCATACATAAATAGCACAATGATGGAAAAGAGTATCAAAGGTACGCGAACCGAACAAAACTTGTTGAAATCGTTTGCCGGGGAATCCCAGGCAAGAAGTCGTTATGTCTTTTTTGCCGGCAAAGCAAAAAAAGAAGGGTACGAACAAATAGCCGGCGTGTTTGCCGAAACAGCCGAGCAGGAAAAAGAACATGCCGAACGTTTCTTTAAATTCCTGGAAGGGGGCATGGTGGAAATTACCGCCTCCTTCCCGGCAGGAATCATCGGCAGTACGCAAGAAAACCTGGCCGCCGCCGCTGCCGGCGAAAACGAAGAATGGACAGAACTCTATCCCGCCTTTGCCGATATTGCCGAAGAAGAAGGATTTAAGTCCATCGCCGTAGCCTGGCGCATGATTGCCAAAGTGGAAGCCGAACACGAAAAACGTTACCGCAAACTACTGCAAAACGTAGAAACGGAACAGGTGTTCCGCAAAGACGAAGAAATAGAATGGCAATGCCGCAACTGCGGATATGTGCACAAAGGCAAATCGGCGCCCGGCAAATGCCCCGCCTGCGAACATCCGCAAGCGTATTTCGAACCTAAAAAACAAAATTATTAAACCCTTCGGTACAGGCCTGAGACCTGCGATATTCGGCGGGAGAAAGGCCTGTACATTTTTTGAAATACTTCCCAAACGTTGCCTGATCGGGAAAGTGCAATCCGTCCGCCACTTGCTGTATGCTAAGATGCGGCGCCTTGAGTTGCATCTTGGCTTCTGCGATAAAGGCATTTTCTATCCATTTATTAGCCGGTTGGCCGGTAAGTCTGTTCGTGACCAGCGTAAGATATTGCGTTGTAACGCATAGTTTTTCGGCATAAAAAGCAACGGAACGGTCCGTGTCTACATGCTCCAAAAGAAGCTGGAGAAAACGATTCAACACTTCTTCCTTGCGCGAAAAAGCCGGACGATTGTACACATTCATCTTCGTTACCACAATATTGGCCAGCTCGAGGAAAAAAGCGACAATCGAGTTTTGTATCACCTCCTCGTGAAAGGCGTGGCTGGAGAGATTGATTTTCTCTTCCAACTGCAAAAAGTATCGCTCCATACAAGCCATTTCTTCCGGCGTAAACCTTAAGCAAGGCTCCTTGCGCAACTGCATATAATCCGGCATCGACAACGAAATACATTTATTGATTAGACATTCCGCAAGGTAGGTATTGTTCAGCATCAACACTTTGGCCTCGAAGTCTTGGCTCGCTTCGGCTATGCGGATGATATGTCCGGGTATCACCTGAAGCTGGTGATGGGCCGAAACAATATAAGAAACATAATCTAAGCTCACCCGAATCATGCCCCGATAGACAAGCATAACAAAAAACTGATTCATACGCACGGGCTTGGAGTATCCGTCGGGATACAGTTCGGTAAAGAGATGGGTGTTGAGGTGAGAAAAAACATCGGCCTGTATGCTGCCCACAGTAACAAGATTCCGATACGTATAGTACGTAACAACATCATCGCAATGATCATCCATCCAATCGGTAGCATCAATAAAGGGTAGTTTATCCATATTCTAATACAACATAAATTTGTTTATTATCGTCCGGCAAAGATAGTACAATTTATTACGCATCGCCTCCGGGCGTCCACACGCCGAAACGGCCTTGCAGAGAGGGTTATCCTGCAAGGCCGTTTCGGCGTAAGCATCCTATCGGATTCTTGCCAGACTGAAGGAAAATATGGGGAATTTACGAACGGGGGTAACGGTTTGTTCGATATATAGGGAATCTTTGTTCCAAAGATTTTGTACAAAATAGGATGGAACTTCCTCCGATTCGTTTTCCTTTTCAAACAAAAGCAGGTAGCCGTATGCCGTCCTTTTCCGTTTTATAATCTTCCGGGAATACGACGCCT
>JAISZY010000219.1 GCA_031284375.1 Tannerellaceae bacterium
TTTGCGATCATTTCCCAGTAATTGCGTACCCAGAGGGTGAAGCAATCCAGGTTCCCCCCACGCTATTCCGGATTGCTTCACTTTGTTCGCAATGACGGGCGCCCTTATTCCCCCAAAGCCCCCTTAGTAGCACACAGAAACACACACAGAAACCTCTGCCCTTATTCCCTTATTGATACGCTCTAAATAAGGGAATAAGGGCAGAACATCCAAACAGATTGCCACCGTTGCTACTAAGGGAGCTTTGGGGAAATAAGGGCTAAAACCGCTCCGTTATCCTTTGCGAACATTTCCCCGTCATTGCGAACCCAGAGGGTGAAGCAATCCAGGTTTCCCCCACGCTACACTGGATTGCTTCACTTTGTTCGCAATGACGGGCGCCCTTATTCAATTATTTTTACTACTTTCGGCCTTCAATTTAATCTTATATAATCATGAAAATTCACATTGCATTTCTATGCGTTCTCCTGTGCACAACAGCTTGCACGAGAACGGCAAAACAAACGGAAGTCTTCCAGCCCGAATGGGACAATCTGGCTGCTCATTACGAATTTCCCGAATGGTTCTCCGACGCCAAATTCGGCATTTTTATTCACTGGGGCGTATACGCTGTCCCGGCCTTCGGCAGCGAATGGTATCCGCGGAATATGTATCAACAAAACTCGGACGAATACAACCATCACATCGCTACCTACGGCCCACAAACCGCATTTGGCTACAAAGACTTTGTGCCGATGTTTCAGGCCGAAAAGTTCGACGCCAACGAATGGGTGGCGCTCTTTAAGGCGGCCGGAGCGAAATACGTGGTTCCCGTGGCCGAACATCACGACGGCTTCTCTATGTACGCCAGCGACCGCAACCCGTGGAACGCCGTAGCGATGGGGCCGAAGAAAGACATTATCGGCTTACTGAAACAGGCTACCGAAAAAGAAGGCCTCATCTTTGGCCTCTCCTCGCATCACTTAGAAAATGCCTGGTTCTACAACGGTGGCCTGACCTTCCCTTCCGATGTGCAAGACACCACCATCAGCCTGTACGGGCGGCGACTGGCCGGCGAAGAGGCTTACGACGAAGCCGTAGGGAAGGACTTCCTGGCGCATACGCACGAATTGATAGACAAGTACCAGCCGCAATTAATCTGGTTCGACTGGACGGTGGCAAGCCCGGTTATCCAACCTTATTTCAACAAATTCCTGGCTTACTACTATAATAATTCGCTGGACTGGGGCAAAGGGGTAGTAGTAAATACCAAATCCGGCTATCCTACCCACATACAGGTGGGCGACGTGGAGCGGGGTAAATTGGACAGTATGCGCAAATATCCCTGGCAGACCGATACCTCTATCGGCAAAAAATCCTGGAGCTATATCGACGGAGAGGAAAACAAAACGCCGGAACAAATCGTGCACGACCTGGTGGACATCGTAAGTAAAAACGGCAATCTTTTGCTCAATATCGGCCCCCGCGCCGACGGTACCATCACCGAAGAACAGAAAGAGGTGTTGCTCCATATCGGAGAATGGCTAAAGGTAAATGGAGAAGCTATCTACGGAACACGCTGCTGGGCGAAGTTTGGCGAAGGGAATACAACCGGAACGGCCGGCTCCTTCAGCGACAATGCCTCAACCCCCTACACCGTAGAGGATATGCGCTTTACCACACGGGGAAATGATTTCTACGCCATCGTACTAAACTGGGATGCCAACGGCGTATTAGTCAAATCGCTGAATCCGGAGGCTATCGCCGATGCCAAAATCGTATCCGTCCGACTGGTAGGCTCGGACGAGGCCATTGCCTGGGAACAAACCGGCGAAGGACTCAAACTCTCCTTCCCCCGGAACAAACCCTGCCACTATGCCTATGCTTTCAAAATTACGTTCGACAAACCGGTAGGCGCTCACTTGCCCTCCGAAATGATAGATATTCCCTTCAAGCACGGATAATCGGGATGGAATACAGAGAAATAGGAAAAACCGGAATGTATGTTTCCCCCATCGGCTTGGGGGCATCTTCTTTGGGCGGCGTATTCCATTCGCTGAAAGAAGCGGATGGGATACGTACCGTCTACACGGCGGTGGAACATGGCATTAACTTTATCGACGTTTCGCCCTATTATGGACATTACAAGGCGGAAACGGCGCTGGGAAAAGCCTTGGCCGGGATAGACCGGAGCCGTTACTACCTTTCTACCAAAGTAGGACGCTACGGGCAAGACGGCGCCAATACCTGGGATTATTCCGCCCGGAGAGCCGTAGAAAGCGTATACGAAAGCATGGAACGCCTGCATGTGGATTATGTAGATTTGATAAACGTGCACGACATCGAGTTTGCCGATTTGGACGTAGTGTGCGGAGAAACGCTCCCCGCCCTGGCCGAATTGCGCGAAAAAGGCGTGGTAAAGCACATCGGCATTACGAATCTCACGCTGCGGCATTTCCGGTACGTGATAGAGCATACGCCGCCGGGCTTGGTAGAAAGCATCCTCTCCTTTTGCCATTATTGCCTGAACGATGATTCGCTGGCCGATTACTTCGATTACTTTGAATCCGCCCACGTAGGGATTATCAATGCCTCTCCCTTTTCGATGGGACTCCTCACCGAACGAGGAGCGCCCGATTGGCATCCGGCGTCCGAACGATTGCAGGAAATCTGCCGGAAAGCCGTGCAGCATTGCCGTTCCAAAGGAGAAGCCATCGAGCAATTGGCCGTAAAGTATGCCACGAACAATCCCCGGATAGCAACCACCCTCTTCAGCACCACTCGCCCCGAAACGGTTCTGCAAAACATAAAATGGGTGGAAGAACCTTTTAACGAAGCCCTCTACCGGGAAGTACGCACGTTGCTGGAGCCGCGTTTCCGGGATACCTGGTTGAACAGTTGATGCGTCACATCTATGGCATACGCAATCATTGACGCCCATGCCCATCTGTGGCTAAAGCAGGATGCGGTAGTTGAGGGAAAGAAAATAGAATCGCTCAAGAACGGGAAAGCGCTCTTTATGGGAGAGCTTCGGCAGATGCTCCCTCCCTTTATGACCGACGGACGGAATACGGCCGAGGTCTTCCTTTCCAATATGGACTATGCCCAGGTATCGGCGGCGGTCATTACGCAGGAATACATAGACGGTTCGCAGAACGATTACCTCCTTGAGGTGCAGAAGCGTTATCCGGAACGTTTCCTTTGTTGCGGCCTGGTAGACGCCCGTCGCCCCGGCTATTTGCGGGAAGCGGAACAACTTATCGAACAAGGATTCGGAGCCATTAAACTGCCGGCCGGACGCCTGCTGATGGCCGCAGAACGTGTACGGCTTACCGGCCACGAGATGATGGAGATGTTCAAACGCATGGAACAGCGCGACGTTCTCCTGTCTATCGACTTGGCCGATGGAGACGAACAGGTGGATGAGATGGAGGAAGTCATCGCTCGGTTTCCGGATTTGCGGATAGCCATCGGTCACTTCGGGATGGTTACACGCCCCGGATGGCAGGAGCAAATCAAGCTGGCCCGTCATCCCAATGTGCGTATTGAATCGGGGGGCATCACCTGGTTGTTCCATTCCGAATTTTATCCTTTTGCCGGTGCGGTATGGGCTATCCGGGAAGCTATCGACCTGGTGGGAATCGAGAAACTGATGTGGGGGTCGGACTATCCGCGTACCATTGTAGCCATCACATACCGGATGTCGTACGACTTCGTCCTCCGGTCTAACTTATTGAGCGAGGAAGAAAAGCAATTGTTTCTGGGCGAGAACGCCCGAAGTTTTTATCGTTTCGGCTCCCTGCCGGAATTGCCTTATATAAAGAATATGTCGGAATAAAAGAATGAAAGCGATACAGATTATACAACAAGGAGAAGTACGGGTAGTAGACATCGAAAAACCGCAATGGAAAGCAGACGAAGTGTTGCTCAAGCTGAACTACGCCGGCTTTTGCGGCTCGGACCTGAATACTTTTCTGGGGAAAAACCCGATGGTGATATATCCCGTTATACCGGGGCACGAAATAAGCGCTCAAATTGTTGAAACAGGCCGGGATGTCCCTCTTTCCTATACGCCGGGCGCCAAGTGCACCCTTCATCCGTATACTCATTGCGGGCAATGTTCCTCCTGTCGCAACGGGCGTCCCAACGCCTGTAAATCCAACCGGACAATGGGAGTACAGCGAGACGGCGCCATGTGCGAATACGTGGCTGTCCCCTGGCAAAAAGTGATACCGGTAGAAGGTATCCCCGACAAAGACCTGGCGTTGATAGAACCCCTGAGTGTGGGTTTCCACGCCGTAGCCAGAGCCGGAGTAACGGATAGCGACGTGGTGATGGCGATAGGCTGCGGCATGGTAGGCATGGGGGCGATTATACGCGCTTCGATTCGGGGGGCGAATGTCATAGCCGTAGATATAGACGATACCAAACTATCGCTGGCCAAACGTTGCGGCGCCCACTATACGATTCATTCAAAAACGGAAGATGTACACGAGGCGCTGCAAAAGATAACCGGAGGCAACGGCCCCGACGTGGTGATTGAAGCGGTCGGCTCGCCGGAAACCTATCAATCGGCCATCCGTGAAGTTGCTTTCAGCGGAAGGGTTGTTTATATCGGGTACGCTAAAAACGAGGTAGCCTTTGAGACCCGTTATTTCGTAATGAAAGAATTGGACATCAAAGGCTCTCGTAATGCTACGCCGGAAGATTTCCGCGCCGTGATTTCGTATCTGAAACGGGGCGTCTGTCCTACGCAGGAGTTCATATCGAACATCTATCCGCCGGAAGAAGCCCGGAAAGCCCTTACCGACTGGCAATCCAATCCAGGAAAGATATTCCGGATACTAATTGCGTTTTAACTTCCGATTTCTGTTTGGTCGGGCTTCACACTGCCCAATTCCGTCGAAACCACCCGCCCGTCCCGAAGATGTATCACGCGGTCGGTGTGGCGGGCCAGATGTTCGTCGTGGGTTACGATAACGAATGTTTGGCGCATTTTATCCCGCAGCTCGAAGAAAAGGCTGTGGAGTTCTTCTTTATTCCGGCTGTCCAAGCTACCGGAAGGCTCGTCGGCCAGGATAACGGCCGGGTTATTTATCAGGGCGCGGGCTACGGCCACCCGCTGTTTTTCTCCACCGGAGAGTTCGGCGGGTTTGTGGTTGAGGCGTTCGGCAAGTTGCAGGAAATCCAATAGTTCTTTGGCCTTTTTTTCGGCCGTTTGCAGTTTTTCTTTGCCTATCAGCGCCGGTATCATTACGTTTTCTAAGGCCGTAAATTCGGGGAGCAACTGATGAAACTGGAAAACAAAGCCGATATTCCGGTTGCGGAACGCGGCCAGCTCTTTGTCGCTGAGACTGCGCACGTCGACGCCGTTTACGGTGAGGCGTCCGCTGTCGGCCGAATCCAGTGTGCCGAGGATTTGCAGCAGCGTGCTCTTCCCCGCCCCGCTTGGGCCTACAATGGCTACGATTTCGGTCTTTTCGATGCGCAGGTCGATGCCTTTCAATACGTGCAAGGCTCCGAAACTTTTCGTAATTCCTTGGGTTTGTATCATTCGTATACGGCTTTATACCAGTCTAACTGTTTGTACCATTCGTTGAGTTTGGTCAGGGCCTCCTGGGGTACGTAGGAGGAGATGCCGCAGAAGCGTTCTTTGTCTACCGGGAAGCCGGGCTGTCCGCCTTCGGCATTATAGTAGGCTATATCGGTGGTGTTTTGGTAAATAACCACTTCTTTCAAGGCGTTTTTAAAGCGGGCGTACTGTTCTTCGGTGGCCAATTGTTTGATGTAATCGCCAAAATCATACAGGGCATGGTAGGGTTGCCCTAAGCGTTCGATGAGCTGGATGTCCCGGAGCGGGAGGGAGAAGATGGTTTCCGGGCTTTTGTCCGAAAGAATCTCGCGGCAAACGGCGGCCAGCTCTCCCAGCTTTTGGGTCTTTACTAAGGCGATGGAGGCGGATTTGGGGAGGTGGTTCTGTTCGTTATAATAGGAATAAAAGGTTTCGCCTATTTTTTTGAGGGCGTTCGCCACCGGTTCGTCGGAAAACAGATAAGGCAGGATGTAGCGGTACGGCAAGCCGTCGGCCAGCACTTCGGTGGGCGATGCCAGGATGTAGCCGGTACGGTCGCGCAGGGTGTAGGCTACTTCGATGTTGGCCATGTAGCAGTCGTCGAAGATGATATAGTCGAATTGGTATCCCAGCAAAGCTTCCTTCAGGTCGTATATTTCCATATAGTCGGAATCGTCCTGACCGTAGGCGCGGAGGTAGCTTTTCAGTTCGTAGCCCGGTAGCCAGGCGGTTCCGTGGCTCCAGAGCAGGAGGCCGTAGCTGTCGGCCCGGTAGTCTTCGCTGAGGAAGACTTCGGCCAGTACGCCGCGCATTACGTCTATGGATACGGAGTTCCTTTCTTCGTAGGTGCGGATAATTTTTTGCTCCATCGCTCCGCCGGCTCCTTTAGTGATTTGAATAAGCCGGGGCGGTTCGCCGGATGAGTCGTGATAGATTAACAAATTTCCGTTATTCAGACCGTATTGTTCGGCTCCGGCTACGATACTGTTGATATTATCGTACGAAAAAGGGTTGAGGCTATTATCGGCCGCCATATAGACCAGTACGGTACGGGTGGCAGCGGGGTCGTTGTCCGGCCAACAGCTTGTAAGAAACAATCCTGTGCATACGATAAGAAGGGAGAATACGTTTGTTTTTATCTTCATGACGAATACTTTAATTTAAAACTTTCGGGGACAAAGGTATTCATTTAGGCGGAATAATCCTTCGTTTCCGTTCGCAGGGTACGTTTTGACGGGGCGATTTTTTTTTGTTAGCATACAATAAAAATTAGAATTTATGGGTAAAGATGGTCAAAACATTTAGTCGGTCAGCTTCATAAATATGAACAGATGTTAATTACTCGGAAAATTAGAGTAATTACTCGGAAAATTGGAGTAATTACTCGGAAAATTGGAGTAATTACTCGGAAAATTGGAGTAATTACTCGGAAAATCGGAGTAATTACTCGGAAAATCGGAGTAATTACTCGGAAAATCGGAGTAATTACCCGGAAAATCGGAGTAATTACCCGGAAAATCGGAGTAATTACTCGGAAAATTGGAGTAATTACCCGGAAAATCGGAGTAATTACTCGGAAAAT
>JAISZY010000208.1 GCA_031284375.1 Tannerellaceae bacterium
CCTTTTACCGTCTTCGCTCACGAGATAGCCCCGAAAGAAGAAAATACCATCCGGATTATGAGTTATAATGTCCATAACTTCGTGGGAATGGATGGACAAAGGGATTACCGGCGGATAGCTGATGTCATCTCCGACGTAGCGCCCGACGTTGTGGCGATTCAGGAAGCAGACAGTGCGACTGTGCGAAGCGAAGGCGCTTATACGTTGAAGGAAGTGGCAGACCGTTGCCTGATGTTCCCCGTCTACGCGCCGGCCATCGATTTTCAAGGCGGGAAATATGGCGTCGGGATATTGACAAAGGAAAAACCGCTCAACGTGAAATATATCCCCCTGCCGGGAAGGGAAGAAGCGCGTGTGTTGCTCATCGTAGAGTTCGAACGATACATCTTGGCTTGCACCCATTTCTCTTTGACGGCAGACGATAGGTTGGCGTCGGTAAACATCGTCCGGGAAGCGGCAAAAGGTGTTACGAAGCCTTTTTTCTTGGCCGGCGACCTGAACGCAACGCCCGAATCAACCTCGCAGGTTGCTCTCCAAAAAACTTTCGACATGCTGAACGACCCGAAGCAAAACACTTATCCGGTGGAAAATCCCTCCGAATGTATCGACTATATCTATGCCTATAAGAATGGACAAGTCTATTCGGCGCTGAAAAGGCAGGTCGTCCGGGAAACGGTGGCCTCCGACCATCTTCCGCTTTACGTAGATGTGCGCTTGAAAACAGATACCGCGCATCTATGATACGGAATCCGTATCAGTTGTGAAGATAAGGACTTTCGAACCCTAATGTCCGCAAACCGTTCTTTACATCCGGATGACTCATAAATAAGTCCCACAGAAGCCGGCTCCTGTAATTCTCAATCATAACCGGAATCGTTCCCTGGTCTATGGCCAAATAACGCTGCGGAAACCATTGGGCGGTTTCGCTGAACGCATCGTAAAAGCCGTATTCTCCCCATAGCTTGCCACCCTGGGTAAAGAGGTAACGTATCACTTGGATAGATTCTTCCGGTGTGTAAACGATGGAAGATATGGCGGCGGTGGGAGAAATAACGCCCAGGTCGTTCCGCTCTTCCGGGGCATGAGCGGCGTAACCTTGGGGAGAATAACTGGCCGTTAGTCCCCAGCAGGATTCTCCATAGCCTGCGTATCCCTTGGGATTGCGTAAGCAATACGCGCGGTTGATTAAGGTATAGTTCCTCATTTCCGTAAAGTAATCGGCATAGCGGTCTTTCAGTCCGTTCGGGTTCAGACCAAGGAAGGAATAATGCGCCCAGAAGAGCGGCCCGGCCTGAGCGCCCTGATAGCGCAGGTTGAGTTGGATTCCTTCCACCGTATGCGGAGCTGCGATTTGCCCTTCCTCGGCCCATCCCTTATGATACACCTCCGCCGGAACTCCGTGAGTGGGCGAAGCGGCAGCCAGAACATACAGGATGAGACATTCGTTGTATCCGTGAACAGGAAAGTTCATTTCCCAACCGTACGAAGGGCTCCAATGCCAGTAAAGCACGTCCTGCCCGTTGCGATACCAATCCCATTCCACTCTTTTCCACAGGGCGTCGATGCGTGATGCCACGGCTTGTTCGGCCTCCGAACCGTTGAGGTAGTATTGATGGACAGCTAATAAGCCTTGAAAAAGAAAGGCCGTTTCCACCAAATCGCCCCCGTTGTCTTTCGTCCCGAAGGGCTTTACCCGTCCGGTCTCTCCATCTATCCAATGAGGGAAAGCGCCATGAAAGGCATCGGCCTTTTCGAGGAAACCTACGATGCGCTCCATCCGTTCCAAGCCTTGTTTGCCGGAAATATACCCCCGTTCCATACCGGCTAACAGAGCCAGGATACCGAAACCGCTTCCGCCGGTGGTGATGATATGTTGGTCGTTTTCAGGATAGACGCCGTCTATATGGATGCGTTCGCACGCCATGCCGCTGTTCGGTTCCGCCCCGTCCCAGAAGTAGCGGAAGGTGCGTTCTTCTACGGTATTTAGTAACTCTTGGTCCGAAAGGATAGTTGTCGGGCTGTCTTCGCTCTGCGACTTCTCCCTTTTGCAGCCTGCCCACAATCCGATAACGAGGAGTGATAAGAAAAGATAAGATATGTTGTTCATAATAAATGGAATCAAGTTTGTGAATAAATGGATTTAATTTGCTTCAACCCGGATGGGGGATACTCTTTGAGACGCGCCCGATTCGCCGAGCGCTTCTATCGTAAAATAGTACGTTGCGCCTACGTCCATGCCCCGGAAATCGTATTCCGCTGCGCCGTATACGGTGATGCAATTGTACATCTTACCGGGTGCAATGCCGTAATAGATATTATACCCGTAGGCCCGGTCGGATGCCTTCCAGGTGATGCGGGCGTTGCGGGTGTCTTCCTTCGAACGAATCACTTCGAAACGGCCAACCGCCCCGGGCTTCTCTCCTCCGGCATTGCCGAATACGCGGAAGTCGCTGATGGCAAAAGAGCCGGCCGGCATGTGGATGTTTTCCAATTTCAGGAAGCGGGTGCGTAACGGTTTGCGAAGCTGGAGATAGTCGTGAGGCACATCCGTTCCATTGTCGCTTTTGTCGGCCACTAATTCCCAGCGCACTCCATCCGTAGAATGATACAGCTTATACTGGTGATACAAATCCATGGCCCGGTTGTATTGCACGGCCTTATGTTCGTAGTAATTTACTTGCAGGGCATAGACATTTTTGAGGTCGCCCAGATCCATTTGAAGCCATTCGCCGGCATCGCCGCTCGCGGCGCTCCAGTAGGTACGGATGTTTTCGTCCGAAGCGTTTTGCGGCAAATAGATACTGTCCGACGACGAGGCGGTCAGTTCTTTCCGGTAAGACAACAGCATCCATCCCGCAAAATTCCCTTTCGTATGCTCTTCCGCACCTGTCGGCACATACGTGGGATAATCGCCGAAGGAGGTATTGGCGTACAGGATACCCTCGGCGTCGAATCCTGCCGGATAAAGACTTATCCGGCGTTCAAATTTGTATTTCAGCGAAATCATACAGGTGGCTACGTGCCAGTAGTTACCGAACACATCGGCAAATGTTCCCCCGTGGCCTGCACCGATAACGAAGCCGCCGGGTTTATAGCTCATCGGATTATGCGTTTGATACGTGTATGGCCCTAAGGGATGGTCGGATACATAAACGCCGTCGGCATAGACCTTGAACTCTGTGCCGGGTGCGCCGTACTGGAAGTAATACCGGCCTTTGTGCTTGTTCACCCAGGCGCCTTCCATAAAGGGGCGCAGGGTGGTAGAATCGTCGTTGTTCATACCGAAACGTTCCCAGCCGTGTACTTCGGGGTGAAGCATCATAATGTCCGTGATTTTCCCTACCGGATAGAAATCATCCCGGCTTATTTCCACGCCTTTGAGCGGATATTCGTTGCTCGAACCATAGTATTGGTATAAACGTCCGTCGTCGTCGAGGAAGAAGGCCGGATCCCAGGTAGGGAGAACGTTCCGGTCGGTTGCACGTTTAAAAACACCGCTTTTCGGGTCGACGCTGTACCAGACGGGCAGCCCTCGGTAGGTGGAACCGGTATAGAACAGGGTGTCGCCATGAACAAAGGCGGCCGGAGCGCATTGGTCGTCGTCTTCCGGCAAACGCTGGAAGCCGGCAAAGACATAGCGCCATTCGCTCAGGTTTTTCGACCAGTAAAAACCGCTCTGGTTGGTGGAGAAAAGGTAGTATTCTCCTTTGTAAACAACAATCATAGGGTCGGCCGTAGAGCGGAAAGAACCGTTTTGGGTTACGTCTTCGATTCGCGCCCGGAAATTATAGTTTATATTCAGCGGATTGCAATAGGTGGAAGGATGGTCGTCTTTGGGGTCGAACCAGGGTGTGGCCGTGGCCGTGTGGCGTATCTTTGTTCTGGGTTTGGCAGGAAACAATTGTATGTCCGCCTGCTGCCTGTTCCCGATGGGGAGGCAGGCCATTTCCTTGCCGGGATAATAGACCACGATGGCGGTATCCCTCCAACTATACGATAGCTCGTAAGAGCCATCCCGGAGCGTATGGAAATGCACGGGGCTTGCTTCAAGCATAACGGTGGCTCCTTCCAGCGACCGGCCGTTTTCGTCCCTCACATAACCTTTGAGCACAGTGTTCTTGGATACGGAAATGTAGTAGTCCGATACTTGTCCCTTCACGACAATAATCGAGTCTTGTTCCTGAGCTACGATACCGGTAGCTGCAATCAGACAAAAGAGAAGAGAGAGAGTTTTCATTGCTTTATTGGGTTTATCTTTTAATGTAAGTTCTATCTACACGAAGCCTCCGGGCGCTCCAAAGGTACAAAATGCCGGCTCAATAACGGCGTTATGGAGGCCGGTAAGAGTGTTGAATCCATGATGAGGCGGTCAGGGATTCCCTCCCGAAGACGGATGGATAAACGTTTCCCGTACCATGCGTTGTATATCGGGATCTTTCATAAACGTTTTCCAGATAAGACCGGTACGGTAGTTTTCAATCATCACGGTAACGGGCGCCTGATTCAAGCCCATGTAAATGTTGGCACACCAATTTTCGTTCAGGTTGAAGGCGTCTCTAAAGCCGTATTCTCCCCAGAGGAAATGTCCGTAGTTGCGATAATAATTTTTCAGGGCTGCCATCGCCTGTTCCGGCAGATAGGGGAAAGACGCCAAGGCTCCTGTCGGAGCTATCGTACCTACGTCGTGATGCAAAACCGGTTCGGCGGCCCTGTATCCCCAGGGGCCGTCGCTGGCGGTCATTCCCCAGGCATCAGGCCCGAAGCCCCGGTTGTTTTTGGGATTTTCCACGCAATAGCGGTAGTTGATGAGGGCAATGTGGCGGAAGTTCTCAAAATAATCTTTCGTTACGTATTTGTCTCTGATGCCGTGCGGGTCGAATCCCATATAAGAATAATGGGTAAAGAACAAAGGGCCTCCGTTGGATACGCCGGCGTCTAATGTAACGCCTTTGTAGGTATTTCCATTGGAATACATAGACCCGTCGCGGGTTTCTCCCCATCCGGCCCGGTAGTCTTGCGCCATTTCTTCCCGGCTCGCCCAACCGGAATAATACATTCCGGGGCTTACGCCGTGTGTGGGCGAAGCGATGGCTAAGAGGTAGGTAATCATGGTTTCGTTCCATCCGATGAGTGGATGACTGATAATCCATGCCTGGTCGGGCGACCAATGCCAATAGAGGTAAGGACTGTCGGGCGTTTTCTTAAACCACTTCCATTCGATATTTTCCCAGAGGCGGGTGATGGTTTGGCGGATATATTGTTCGTCGGCCGTATTCCGGTCAAAGTACTGCCGGGCAGTGAGCAGTCCTTGGAAGAGGAACGAAGTTTCCACCAGATCCGCCCCGTTGTCGCGCCGGCCGAAATACGGCTCTACTTTGGCCGAAGGACCATCCATGTAGTGGGGGTATGCCCCATGAAAACGGTCGGCTTTTTCTAAGAAAGCCAATATCTTTTTAAAGCGGCCTACGGATTCTTCCCGGCTGATAAATCCCCGCTCCGTGCCTGCCACGATGGCCATGATGCCGAAACCGGAAGCTCCGGAGGCAATCATTTTCCGTCGTCCGGGGATATTTTCGAGCGCCAGCCCGGAATGCGATTCCCCACCGTCCCAATAATAGCGGAAGGAAGCTTCCTGCACCATGGTAAGGAGTTCTTCGTCGCTCATCGTATGCGTTGCGGCATCTACGATGGCCGATGGGTTTCCTTCTACGTAATTGCTGTTTACACACACAATTTTGTAGCGAAACGCACCTTGTCCGCTATAATCGGCGTACCGTCCTTTTTCGGGGAGCTGGATACCTACGGGATAAAAATCATCCTCCCCTTTGCCGGCCCGGTAGATTTTTACATACTTTACGTCCTTGAGTCCTGCTTTATCCCAACTAATATCTACATGACGTTCGTACGCTTTCGCCTGCAAAGACAGCGTGGGGAGAGGGGCGGTAGGAGCATCGCCGGAGGAAAGCTCTATCTGGTCGATATACAGCCTGTGTTCTTTTCCGTCTTGCGCTCCTTGTTGCATCAATACGGCGGTTACTTTTTTGTTTTTTGTATCATGGATACCCTCAAAGTCGGCCAAAGGGATTCTGGCCAACAGCCATTTTCCCGGTTCAATCTGTTGGATATACTTCCCCAGCGGCAGATAAGCGGACACCAAGGCCGTATCGGCGGCGCCTTCCGGGAGGTCGTCTACGGTAAAAAGTCGCACAAACGGGTCGTTTTTAACGCGGATAGCCAATTGCGGTAATTCTTCCTTCCGGGTGTTTGACGTTATCTTGAGCCGGAGGTCTAAGTAAGTTCCGCCTTTCAAGAAATCTTTCCCTCTCCAGTCGGGGTAAATCACCTCTGTTGTCCAATGGCCGTTTGGTGCGGAAACATAGTTCAGAAAGAGGGAATTGGCCGGGGTAAAGAATTCTTTCTCCGATACGGGCAGTTTATTGCCCGTATGGAGGATAAAGCTGGGAGATTGGTATTGGGCGGTACTGTGGTAGTACCGTCCCGTCATCAGACTGTTGTCGAATACGATGCAATCGTATTCCGGTTCCTGGGCTACGATAAGAGTAGCCGGTATCAGGCAAAAGAGAAAAGCGAGTGTTTTCATTTTTGGGATAGGGTTTACATGGGAATGTTATTTTTCATTCATCAGATCCTTGATTTCCTGCTGCGACAAAGCTTTGTCGAAGAAACGCAATTCGTCGTACAGGCTATTGTCCGAAAAATGCCCCCATTCCGTAAATCTTGGAGCGCCGGATGCAATAGAGATCAAATCGCAACCCGCCCAACTAACGCCGGGGGATGCACCTTGGCATACAATTTCTCCATCGAAATAGACGGTACATTCTTTCGGCGAGATAGTGAAAGCAACGTGCATCCATCCGGTTGTTGCCGGATTAAAGGATGCGTTTGCTCCGCCGTCGAACCAGGAATCGGCCGTGCCGTCTCCTACGTTCAGCTTAATGGTCTGGTTCGTGGCGTCGCCTTCGCGGAAGAGACGGATGCCGCTTGTCCGGTTGTTTTTCATATTGCTTGCTTTCCCTTCGTCGTCGGGGCTGATGGTAAGGATACCCGAACGATCCGGCGAGCCATTGGGTTTATACCGGAAAGAGGCCGTAAATTCGGCGTTGAGGGCGGTTATCATATCCGAGGTCTTGAAGGTAAGATACGCATCGGGAGCGCCGGCATAAGCCTGTCGGGTTTTGCCTGCCGAGAAAGAAGGCGTACCGGATTTTGTCGCTTCCGTAATGCTGACGAGTTCCAGATAATCTCCGTCGAAAGGCATATAAAACACTTCGTTGGTGCGTGGGGAATACGGCGGTACTTTTTCGAACGTAGAAGAAGCCTTGGTCGTTTTACCGCTTAAATCGGCAACCTCCACCGTTAGGCTGTGCGAACCGTTTGTCAGATTGGGATAGACAAAGGATTCGACGGCATGACGATAATCTTTGAAGTCGGTAAATTCCGTAATCGTTGTCCCGTCCAATTGGAGGGTTATCTGCCCGATTTCGATATCGTCCTTCGCTTCCACTTCTATTTTGAGGGGAGTTACATCTTCCCGCACCCGGATCAGAACGCCGTCTCCGGGGTAATGGATAACGACGGTAGGCGGGGTGGTATCCGCATCCGGTTCAAGGGGTTGAATGGGGTCTATGCCCTCTTCGCAAGCAAAGGCGATAAGCGCCAGGAGGCTTGTTCGTATAGATAGATTGATTCTTTTCATTTTGTTGGTACAATTAACAGATTTCACATGCTATTTTTTTACTTGTAATGTAGGTAATTCGTCCACCTGAGCTTGCGGATAGGGGATGTATATTTTGGACGGGTCGAAGGTCTTGCCGTCGTAGCTCAACTCATTAAATCTTTCCAGCCTGATCAGGTCGTAGTAACGGGTTCCCCATTCCATGGCTAATTCGGCAAACTTCTCGTCCATCACCTGAAGGTTCGTCACATTGGATAAGGCGGGAAGTCCGGCTCTGGAGCGAATCAGATTGACAGCCGCGTCGGCCGATATAGACGAAGCGGTAGCTCCTTGCGTCAATGCCTCTGCGTGCATTAATAGGATTTCGGCATAGCGGATGCAGATGAAGTTTTTATTGCATCCGTATTCCGTACGTCCGGCAGTGATCTGGTCGGAGGGAAGATAGTGTTTTCCGCTGGCAAACATGGCGCGAGGATAATCGTTGATTACATCGCCGGACGGTGTGGCATTCGAAATAAAAGCGGGCAGGTCGGCATAAGCCGGGTCGCTCTTTATTGCGGCAATTCCCCGGTTGGTAAAGAGTACGCTGGTTGTAAGGCGCACCGTTTCGTTCCGGTCGAGCATGAATTTGATGTACTTCAGGCTTGGTTCGAAGAAACCCCATCCGCTTCCGATGCCGCCTACTTTGGGCGTCCAGTCTGTGGGCCCATAGAACCCGAAGAGGTGCGTATCCTTATCGCCGGCTGCGGTACCGTAATCGGAATATTGCCATTCCAGCAAGGATTCTTTATTCAGTTTGCCTTTCCCGATGGAGCAGAAGAGGGCGTAGAAGTCCGGTTCCAACTCAAACTTATTGGACTGAATGATCCGGGACGTAGCGTCGGCCACGGCCTGATAGTTTTGAAGGTCAAGGTTGGCCAATGCTTTAATGGCAAGCGCCGTGTATTGAGTAACGCCTCCCCGGATGTCGGCCCGGTCTGCGGGATGCGTATCGGGCAGGTGCGGGATTGCCTCGTCCATCATGTCCGAGATTTTCTTTAGCATCTCGCTTTTGGGTGTGACTTCTTCCAGCAGCATCAGGGAAGGGTCGCTGCTTACCGGCCAGAAGATGTCTCCCCATACGCGGATAAGGTTGAGCAACAGGAATCCGCGGATGGTCTTGGCCTCGGCGATATACTGGTCGGCCAAACGGCTGTCGGCGCCGGCTTCCCGGTATTTGTTTATTTCGTCTACGGCCGAGAGCGTGAAGAAGACATCTTTATAACCATCTTTCCAGATGGAGTTATACATCCAGTAGTCTTTGTTGTAATTATAGTTGTCGGTTTCCGCATAATCCTGCTGGTCGCCCAGTCCTCCGGCATTCACATCGTCTCCGCGGACGGAGATAAGGGGGACGTATTCCCAACCTCTGTTATAAAATTCGGCATAGGCGCCGTATAGCGGGTTTATCATGTTGGCATGTATCGTATAGTCGGTATCTTCGGTATAGGATACATTTTCGGAGGGTTGTTCCAGTACGTCGTTGCAGGAGGAAGCGCCCAGCACAAAGATTGCGCATAGAATGAATAGATATGGTTTCATGATTTTTATTGCTTTTAATATTAAAACGTAACATTTAATCCCATCATATAGGTAGCAGGCACCGGATAGGTCTGCGTATCCAACCCGTAAGGAATTTCGGGATTAAAGCCATTGTATTTGAATAACGTGAGCGGCCGGTCTGCCGTAAGCGTAAGTTTCATTTTGGGCAACCGAAGTCCGGCTAATTGCTTTCCTCCTATGTAGTATGCCAACTGAATGTTTTGGATCCGGAAGTAGGAGCCGTCTTCTACAAAGAAATCGCTCATCTTCTGATTCCATCCTCTCCTCAAACCGGAAGCCGAGGGATAGACGTTGGATGTCCCTTCCCCGTGCCATCTGTTGATGGCTATATCGGCGTCTACGTTGGCATCATTTGTCCAGATATATTGCCCGCGTTTGCGGTTCAATATTTTATTGCCCGTTTGCCCGGATATGCCGGCCGACAGTTCTACGTTCTTATAGCGAATCCCCAGATTGGCGCCGTACATGAGTTGAGGGAAATAAGCCCCGAGCACTACGCGGTCGTCTCCGTCTAAGACTTTGTCGTTGTTGGTATCCTGAAATTTAAGATCGCCGGGAACTAATCCGTTGGATACGGCGATAGGGTCGGCGTCGATCTCTGCCTGATTCTGATAAACGCCGGTTACCTTATACCCGTAGAAGGCTAAAAGCGGCTGTCCCACGTAGGAGCGTTGTCTAAACTCTTCCGTCCCGCCGTCGATATAAGGCTGTCCGTACAGGTCGAGCACTTCGTTTTTCAGAGTAGACAGATTCAGATTGATGGTATAAGTCCAGTCGTTGGAGAATCGATCGTCCCAATTGAGCGCAAATTCAAACCCGGAGTTTCGAACAACGCCCACGTTTCGCAATACTTCTTTGTCCACAAAGGGAATCTTTACTTTTATCGCTGCATTTTTCGTGTCGCGGATATAATAATCGGCTTCCACTCCGAGACGGTTGTTGAGTAACCGGGCCGAGAGACCGAAGTTGAGTTCTTCCGTCAATTCCCATTTTAAGTACGAAAATGCGTCGGTTGTTGTGGTGCCGGAAATCCGGGAATCGTTGATTGCTCCAAACACAATATCCGTACTCTTCGAGCCGAAGCTGGCCGGGATGTTCTCGTTTCCGAGTTGTCCCCATCCGGCGCGAAGCTTTAACAGGTCGAACGCGGAAACATCGTTCATAAATTCTTCTTCCGAGATAACCCACCCTGCACCTACGGAGGGGAAGTAGCCCCATTTTTCCTGATACTTGGAGCTGCCGTCGGCTCTCATGGTGGCGTACAGCAAGTATTTGTGGTTGTAATTGTAGGCAATGCGTCCGAAATAAGAGAGCGAGTACTGCCGGTCTCCCTTTCCTTCCAGTTTATCCTTGGCCGTAAGGCGGTCTAACGACTGGTCGATGTACCAGGATTCTTCGTGCCCATAGGGGAAATCCAGCCCCGTAGCCTTTAGTTGTTGGTAGGAGAAATCGCGGTACGAACTGCCGGCCATCACGGTGATGTTGTGCAGGTCGTTCACCTGGATGTTGTACGTTAAGGTATTATCCCAAGCGATATCGTTTGTGTTTTTGAACGTTCTGGTGAGCGAAGCGTCCTGAGACGTTCGCCGGAGGCCTACCCCGAAATCGTAAGGCAGCAGCACGTCGCGCTCGTCCAATCCCCGGAAAGAATTGTTGAAACTTGTCCGGAAGGATAGTTTTTCGGGGATGAGGTCGATTTTGGCATAGACGCTTAGCAGCAGGTTTTTTATCAGGTGCTTCCTGTTCGAGTAATCGAGCAATGGAAACGGATTCTGCCCTTCCCGGAATCCCAGGTCTTTGGCGTTGGCATACTTGAAGCCGGCGGAAGGGTCGCTCTCGTCCGTAACAGGCATGATGGGATAGGCATAATAGGCCACATTCCAGGCCGTGGCTTCTTCTTGGTATTGAACGGCCTGACTCCACAGGATGTTGCTGCCTACCGTTAGCCAATCGGTTGCCTTGAAGTCTATCTTGCTCCGGAAATTATACCGCGTATAATCGTTCTTCATGTCCAGAATACCCTGCTGGGTATAGAAATTGGCGCCGATGGTATAGGCCAGCTTCGAGCTTCCTCCGGAAATGTCCAAATTGTAGTTCTGCACCGGAGCCAGACGCAAGATTTCTTTATACCAGTCGGTGTTGGGAACGGGCACATTGGGATTCACCCGACTTCGTCCGTAGCGCATCATGGCATTTTCTACGCCGGCCTGCATATAGGGGTCGCCGGCTTCGTTTACCAGCCGGGCGAATTGCTCCGAATTGGCCATCTTCAGAATATTCTGCGCTCGCTGGATACCGAAAGAGCCGCTGAACGAAATTTCGGTATTTTTCTCAAATCCTCCCGACTTGGTTTCGATCAGTACCACACCATTCGCCGCTCGTACGCCATAGATAGCGGCGGCCGAGGCATCCTTCAGCACGCTCAGGGTGGCGATATCGGAGGTGTTGAGGAAGTCGATGTTTTCGTAGAAGATACCATCCACTACGTACAGGGGAGCGTCGTCGGGACTTGTCCGGCCATTGTCGGTATTAACCAATTGCTTGCCGGTATTGGTATCTACGTTTGGATACGAACCGACTCCCCGGAGCCTGACGGTAGACATTTCGCCCGGTCGCCCGCTGTTTACTACCTGCAAGCCGGCGATTTTCCCTTGCAAGGCATTCATCGCCTGGCCGGCCGAGGTTTTGCTTATGTCCTCTGCCGAAATCGTGCTGATGGAGGAAGTTAAATCTTTTACCCGGTTACTGCCATAGCCTACTACAATCACTTCGTCCATCAGATTGACATCTTCCAGCAGTGTGATGTTTATTGTCTGCTGACTGCCTACCGTTACTTCCTTGGGCACGTAACCGATGTAGGAAAACACCAGTACGGACGTTCGGCCCGGCGCGGAGATATGGTATTTGCCGTCCAAGTCGGTTACAACACCATCCGTTGTGCCTTTAATTACGACGTTGGCTCCCGGCAATCCCACGCCGGTATCGTCCGCGACTGTTCCGGAAATGTTGGTTTGCGACAGAACATTTGCGCCGAATCCGAGCGCCAGAATTAATAGGGCGGCCGCTTTACGGATTCGGAATACTCCTTGCGGCAGCCCATACGTTGCTTTGAAATTTTTCATGAGGTCTATGTAATTTAAGTTAACATATTTTATGGGACAAAAATACGGGTAATCCTTTTCCTCGCCGCACCGGAATACGCATATAGATTACTCCTTCCCTTATTTTCTTTTCCGGAGCGCCTCATCATAAGTACGCCGAAACGCCGTAATCCGGATGAGCGCGGAGGGGACTATGCTTTTTAGAACCTCAGAAAGAAGTCGTTTAAGTTCTGGTTGAATGCGAGTTTCAGTTTCTTGCGCAAGCGGTAGCGGCTGTTTTCTACTCCCCGGAGGGAGATGCCCATAAAGGATGCTATGTCTTTTGTGGATAGATTCAGCTTCAAACAAGCGCATAGTTTCAGGTCGTTCGATGTCAGGTCGGGGTATTGGGCGATGAGGTTTTTGAAAAAATCCTTATGGTGCAGTTCAAATCGCAGGAGGAACATTTTCCAGTCGTCTTCCGCATTCATATGTTTGTTCCCTATCATGGACATGGTTTGCTCGTACAGTTCGGAGTTTTTGTGTTCAATCTCGGCATACAGTTCGTTGTTGATGCGCCGGAGCCGTTGTTCTTCTCCCATGCGTACCTTCATAATCTCACGCTTCCGCATTTGGGCGAACCATAGTTTCCATCCGGAATAGATAAACAGGAAGAACAAAAAGACGTATCCGGCGTACGCCCACCGGGAAGCGTACCAGGGAGGAAGAATGACGAAGGAAAAGGAGGTTTCTTCCGAGGTTTGTCCGAACACGTCGGTTGTGCGGAGCAGAAAGGTATACCGCCCTTCGGGCAATCGTTCGTACAGGACTTCGGGGATTTGTTGAGGCTCCGACCATTTTTCGTCCACTCCTACCAGTTTGGTTTGGAAATACCGATTCTGCGGAAGCCTGTTTTTAACAAAGAAACGGAATTGGAGCGTATTGTATTCGTAGGGCAATTCTGTGTTGGCAACATTCGCCGCATGTTTGTCCGGATACTTTGTATGTTTCTTTTTGTCGATAGCCGCCACGAATCGTAAGCAGGGTTTGGAGCGGGGTTGTGGGGGAACAGTTTCTTTTCCGGCGGTATGCAGCAGGAAGCCGTTGTCCAAACAGACGAGCGAAAGGGAGTCGTTCAGTGCAACAATGTTTTCGTAATGATGAACCAAAGACAGGTTGTCGTAATTGAGATCTAACCGATAGTCGATATGCGATTCGTGTCCGTCGTAAAAAATCTTGTAGAGGCAGTGGTGGGTGACGGTCCAGAAGTGTGTTTTAGAAATGGGAATGATGTTGCGGATATGGGTTATCCCTTCAAAGCAACGTGTTAATCCGCCGTGAAATTCCAACTTGTTTTCTATATCGTTATAAACGAATATGCTGTCGTTTCCGGAAAAGATAACCCGGTCTCCGATGCGGAACATCTGCACCGCCGTGTTCGGGAGATCGTATTGCTGCATGTGCTTGATGTTGCTTAAATCTTCGGAGAAGATGCAGCGATACACGCCTTTGTTGGTATGTTCCAGCCAGATATTCCCCAGATGGTCTTGCGTAATGCTGTGTACCGGCTCTACGAATTGGGCCAAGTCCCGGTTGGGAATTTGCTCCCACTTCTGTTCTTTTTTGTGTATGATATTGGCCGTGGTATAAGTTCCCAGAAATATAACATCTTTATGAGCTACATTTAACTCCTGTATCCGGTAAACGCCGGACAAATGGGGGACGGAAGCCATTATCTGTCCGTCTACAACCACTTTCAGGCCATTGTTATGGCCGCACAGCAGTTCTCCGTTTCTTTCTTTCAAATCCCAAATCTGCCCCTGTGTACCTTCTACAAAATGAAGTTCTCCCAGGCATCCGGATGCTGCCAGATTTTTCACCGGCATATAAAACAGTCCCTGATTGGTGCCTATGTAAAGGTTTTCTTTGTGGATGGCCGAAGAATAAACTGCGCCTATGTTTCCTCGGGGAACGATGTAACAATCCATCCCGTCGATGTATTGCACGTAGGAGATTCCCCGGTCTAAGGCCAGCCAGATATTGCCGGACTGTTCTTCGTACAGATTCAATACCGTATTGTTTTGTAGGAGGTCGTTTGCCGAGAGATGATTTACTATACATCCTTTGCTATCTACTTCGTACATGCCGTTCAGGATAGTTCCGAAAAAGTAATTCCCCTTGCTTCCTCTGATTCCGTTATTGAGTTCGTAGGGAAGCGCTTCTTTGCTGAAGTCTGTATCCCAGAACGAAAAGGTATGTCCGTCGAAGAGGTACAAGCCTTTGGAAGACGTGCCAATCAGCCAATGTTCTTTATAGGGGAGGATGATACGTACTTCCGTATGGCTGAAAAAGTCGCTACCGGGGATTTTAATAAACTCCCGGCCGGATAATTCGTACAATGCGCCTCCCATCACTTGTGCATAGAGCCGGCCGTGCACATTATACAGAAACAGGATATTACCGGCGGGGTTGCGGCATACGCTTACCTCGTGTTTTTTCAAATCGTAGAGATATACCTGCTTGAAAGATTGAAAATAGATGTAATCTTCCGTAAGAAGTATTTTCCATATATCGTCGTTGTGCATCACATCATCCTGCAATAACCGGCTGAGCGAGGTATATTCCAAAGATCCGGACAGGTTGGGTTGCCAGTAACCGAATTCTTCGTATCCTCCGGTATATACCCGTCCGTCGGGGCTGATTGCCAAGGCCCTAACCACCTTGTCGCCGGGAGGGCTATAGAGTTGCCACCGTAAACCGTCAAATTCGAGTAACCCATTATCGTTTCCAAAATAAAGGATACCCTGAGCATCTTGTCCAATAGACCAGTTTTTATTGGCTGCCTGATACTGATAGCGGTCGAAATTAAGGACATTGGGCTTGGTAGCATAAGCCGACAACGTTGTTAAGACGCCCGGAATCCATAGGGCCATGATCTGCCACCATTTGGAAGTTTCATCACACCACATTGTAAAGCCGTTCTTATATTATTTTAATAAACGTCCAAAGGTACAAAAACAGGCTAATTATTTTTTTTGAGCCGCTATTTTCTAAAACCACTACAATCCGTGTTTTTGTTTCAATGATTTGATAATCAGCAAACCATCCTTTATGTCAATAAATGTTTTATTTTTTATATTAAAGTAAAATATCATCAAAGTATATACATTATGATAGCATGAATAGGGTTCATATATCATTTCGTCAATGTATTTTAAAGTTAATTTTACCAGATTTGCTATTTTATAAAAATGATTATACGCTTTTTGGTAATTTGATGCCGATGTTTCACGGAAATGATTGCAATGATTTCCGGAGATCATTGCAATCATTTCGAAATTTCATTG
>JAISZY010000132.1 GCA_031284375.1 Tannerellaceae bacterium
TTCACATCACAAAAATAGGTGAAATCTTACACATATCAAAGCACTGGATATATTATTTTATATCAGTGCTTTGTCTTTTTCTTTAGAACTCTTGGATGCGGATTTAAGGATTGACTAAAAAGTTCTATCCATTGGCTATAAATTACTCTTTATAACGGCTCCCTTAGTACAGACGGGGTATAAGTATCTACATTATGGTGCACCACAAATAAGATTGTAGTACACCATAAAGTTGTTGGAATTATCGGAATCTATGATTTTCTATCGACATACCAGCGTACCGATTTGTTCGCCGGAGATGATTTTTTTCAGATTTCCCGGAGTATCCATGTCGAATACGATAAGGGGGAGGTTGTTTTCTTTGCACATCGTTGTGGCGGTCAGATCCATCACTTTAAGTTGGCGATGGAATATTTCGTCATACGAGATTTGGTCGAACTTTACGGCCGCTGGGTCTTTTTCCGGGTCGGCGGTATATATACCATCCACGCGGGTGCCTTTCAGCATCACGTCGGCTTCTGTTTCTATGGCTCGGAGGGAGGCGCCCGTATCGGTAGTAAAGAAAGGATTTCCCGTGCCTCCGGCCATGATGACCGCGTAGCCTTCTTCCATCCGTTCTACTGCCCGCCATTTGTTGTAGTATTCCCCCACAGGTTCCATGCGGATAGCGGTGAACACCGTGGCCTTTGCGCCCTGAGCTACTAAAGCGGAACTCAACGCCAAACTGTTAATAACGGTGGATAGCATCCCCATCTGATCTCCCTTTATGCGGTCGAAACCTTTGTCGGCCCCACTCAGTCCGCGGAAGATATTCCCGCCTCCAATTACGATACCTGTTTGGACGCCCATTTCCATTATTTCCTTGATTTGTCCGGCATATTCCCCCAGGCGTACCTCGTCTATCCCGTACTGTTTTGTTCCCATTAAGGACTCTCCGCTTAATTTTAGCAGGATACGTTTATATTTTGTCATGGATGATTTGTTTTTTTGTTGCTAAGCTACATGATTTGTGCAAAAATAGTATTTTTGCGCTACATGACTATATTCTCAATTTATCTTAATTTATAAATACCAATGAATTCATATTCAAATTTGCAAAGATTCTGGCTGGTAGCGTTACGCTTACTGGTAGGTTGGCATTTCCTGTACGAAGGTCTTGTCAAAGTTCTTAATCCCAAGTGGACTTCGCTGGGCTATCTGATGGACTCGCAAGGTTGGTTCGCCTCCTTGTTCCATTCCATGGCAAGCAATGCAGGTACGCTTAGTGTGATTAATTTTCTCAACGAATGGGGGCTTATCCTGATTGGACTTAGTCTGATTCTGGGCTGTCTGAGTCGTGTTGGCTGTATAGGAGGCGTCCTGCTGTTGCTTCTTTATTATTTATCCCATCCGCCGTTTATCGGGGCGGAAGATTTATTTATGCTACCCCGCGAAGGCTCTTATCTGTGGGTGGACAGAAACCTGATAGAAATAGCAGCGCTTGCGGTGTTGTATGTCTTTCCTACCTCCAAGGTATTCGGATTGGACGGATACATTTTAAAATTTTTGAAAAACAAACCCTCTAAATTGCTTTAATCATGTCGGAAGAAACTAAGAAACAGCAGGAAGAGCCTGCATCCTCCGGACGCAGAAACGCCATCAAGACCCTTGTTTCCGTCCCCGTATTAGGAGCTATGGCCTACGGAGTATACAAAAAGACGCAATACGACCGTTCCCGAAGGAATCTGGGCGATATATTTAAATTAGACCCCATCACTCCACCTTCGGCCAAGGAGATACGTTCGGACGGAAAGACCATCCGCTTAGGTATCATAGGATACGGTATCCGTGGAAAACAGTTGCTAAGGGCGGCAGGTTTTGCCGAACCTGCGTTGATAGACACCTGGAAAGAAGCTGCCCGGGTTAATTCGAACGATACCCGCTACCGCGATTATATGGAGCAGGAAAGCCTGAACGTGGAAGTGACCGGCGTGTGCGACATTTTCGACACCTATGCCGAAGCCGCCATCCTGTCCGGTTCAAACATTCATCGCGAAGGAACGGGAGGCTCATTCGGTACGTCGCCGAAACGTTACCGCTATTATAAGGAACTGTTGGCGGCCAACGATATCGACGCCGTCATCATCGCCGCTCCCGACCACTGGCATGGTACGATGGCGATGGACGCCGCTCTGGCAGGCAAGCATGTATATCTGGAAAAACCCATGTCGTGGACGGTTCCCGAAACGTATATGATACGAGACGTGATTAAACGGAGCGGGGTAACGTTCCAGTTTGGGCATCAGGGGCGTCAAACGGATAGTTATCTCAAGGCAAAACAAATTATCGAGAAAAACATCCTTGGTACTATCTCCCTTATTGAAGTATGTACCAACCGCAACGACCCCAACGGCGCCTGGGTATATCCTATCCACGAGACCGCCAATCCGCAAACAATCGACTGGAAGCAATTTGAAGGAGACGAGAACCGCGTGAAAGAATACTTGGATTATATGCAATCTCAGGGGCTGACACGCTATGTAGGCCCGGAAGCCCGCGATCAATTTGACCTGAAACGTTTCTTCCGCTGGCGTTGCTGGTGGGATTACAGCACAGGATTGAGCGGTGATTTGCTGACGCACGAATACGATGCCGTGAATCAAATCATGGGAGTAGGTATTCCTTATTCGGCCACTTCGTCCGGTGGGGTTTATTTCTTCAAAGACGGGCGGACAGTACCCGATGTGCTGCAAACATCGTTCGAGTTCCCCGGCAAAAACCTCACCATGTTATACAGTGCCACCTTGGCCAGTCAGCGTTCCAGAGGGAAAGTATTCATGGGGCACGATGCATCGATGGAACTTTCAAGCTCGCTTACAGTTAAAGTAGACCCACGTTCCACACGCTATGCCGACCAGATTACAAAAGGCATCATCAAACCGGAAACTCCGTTGATTACTTATATACCGGGTCAAGAAAATGTAGACGCCGTCAGCTCGGCCACCGAATTGTACTTTGCCCAGCGGGGGCTGTTGTATGCCTACGTCAACGGCAAACGGTACGACACAACCTACCTGCATATACGCGAATGGGTGGAATGTATCCGCAACGGAGAAACGCCCAGTTGCCACATCGACGCAGCGTTTGAAGAAGCCATCACGGCCCACATGGGAACGCGGGCTTATCTGGAAGGTCGTACGATGTATTGGGATAAGGAAAAAGAAGAAATCGTGCGCGGATAAATCCGGGTTTATCCCAGCGCTTCTTTCAATATTTCTCCTACGGTGGGATGAGGGTAGATAAACGAAGCTAATTCGTCTGCCTTCATCCCTTTTTCGATGGCAATTCCAGCAATAGTAATCAGTTCCGAGGCCGGATTCCCCAACAGATGGACTCCGAGGAGGGTTTCGTTTTCGTCCAGTAAGATTTTGCATACGCCATTCCCTAACTCGTTTTCGGCCACAAAACGGCCGGAGAACGTCATGGGGATTTTTCGTACCGTATAGGTAAGGCCGGCAGCTTGCAATTGTTCTTCCGTAGCGCCTACGCCGGCAATCTCCGGATTGGTATAGACTACGCCGGGCACGGCTTTGTAGCTCATCGCTGTCGAATCTTTCCCCAGGATATGTTTGACCGCCGTTTCCGCCTCCCTCACCGCAGTATGCGCAAGCATGGAGATGCCGGTCATATCGCCGCAGGCATAGACGTTGGGCAAAGAGGTTCGCATGTGTTGGTCTGTTTTTACCCCATTTCGAGAGAGTTCCACGCCAAGCGTCTCCAATCCGAAGCCTTTGGTAACGGGTCGCCGGCCTACGCTGAGCAAAAGTTTTTGTCCTTGTATGGTAAAAACTTCCCCGTCTTTTTCTATGGAAACGGTTTCGCCGTTTATCGCCGTCACCTTATGTCCGGTATAGAACCTGACGCCTCGTTTGGCGTATTCGGCACGCAGCATGGTGGCCAGTTCTTTATCCATTCCAGGCAGTATCTCGTCGAGCATTTCGATTACATGCACTTCCGCTCCCATACTGTTAAAGAAGGAAGCAAATTCCATCCCGATAACTCCGCCGCCAATCACCACGATCGACGTCGGTAATTCTTTCGTCTGCAAAGCTTCCCGGCTGGTCCAATAGTCGGTTTCGTTCAATCCCGGGATGGGAGGGACAACGGTTTCCGAACCGGTGCAAAGGATCAAATGAGTGGCCTCGAAGGTCTCGTCGTTGCAAGCGATGGCAAGATTTCCGTCGGCCGTATATCCTGTTATCTGAGCTTCGCCATTTACGGAGACAACGCCGCGAGCAGTCATTTTCATACGAATGCCGGCTACCAATTTTTTCACCACTTTGTTTTTACGAGCGATAATTTTCGGAAAATCGAAAGACACATTTTCCACATCTACCGCATATTTGGATGCACCTTTGGCCGTATCGAGCACTTTGGCGGAATAAAGTAATGATTTAGTGGGGATGCATCCTTCGTTCAGGCAAACGCCTCCTAAGGAGTTTTTTTCAAAGAGAATGGAAGAGAGTCCTGCTGCCGCTGCCTTTTCGGCGGCGGTATAGCCTGCCGGCCCAGCTCCTATAATTGCAACGTCGTATATCATGATTTTTAAATTTTCGTATCAGGTAAAAAAAGGCCATCCTAATACGCAGGACAGCCTTTTTTGCTAAGAACAGAGTCTTATTCCATATTTAAGGTAACACGTCTAAATGCCGTAACGGTAAGGTTTTTATCTTGCTGCTGCAAGTATTGGGCAATGCTTAACTTTGTGTCTTTTACAAATTCCTGTTGCAACAAAGCGCTTTCCTTGTAGAATTTCTGCAAAACTCCTTCCGCTATGCGGTCGAGCAAGTTTTCGGGTTTACCGGCCTGGCGAGCTTTGTCGCGGGCTATTTTCAATTCTTGTTCAATTGTTTTTTGCGTCACCTCTTCGGGGCAGACCGCTATGGGATTCATTGCCGCCACCTGCATAGCAACATCCCGTGCTACCTGATACTCCAACGGTTGATTGAAAGCTACGATGGTAGCCAGTTTATTTCCCGGATGGATATACGAAATGGTAGAAACTCCGCTCAGAAATTCATAGAAACCTAACTCCATTTTTTCGCCCGTCACACCTATCCGGTCGGTAATATGTTCTTGCACCGAACGCCCGTCGGCCAGAGGTGTAGCCTTGAGTTCCTCCAGAGAAGTTGTTTTGTTACGGATTGCCACATTCAGTATTTCTTTTGTCAATGCAACAAACTGTTCATTCTTTGCTACGAAGTCGGTTTCGCATTTCAATGCCACAATTGCAGCATATTCGCCTTCGGCCACGGCCAGCACACACCCTTCGGATGCTTCACGGTCGGAACGTTTAGCGGCCACAGCTTGACCTTTTTTACGAATAATTTCCATTGCTTTGTCGAAATCTCCACCAGCTTCTTCCAAAGCATTCTTACAATCCATCATACCCGCTCCGCTCATTTTCCGTAGATGGGCGATATCAGCCATTGTAACTGCCATAATTTTGTCTCTTTATTTAATTAGTCTTCTATTTCAATATCTTTTGCTACTTTGTGGATAACGGATGCATTCAAGGCTTCGTCGTCTTCTTTCTTGTTCCGTTCCTTCTTTGCGGCGGACCTTGCTTTGCGTTCCCTTTTCGGGGCTACTTCTTCGCCTGTTTCCACATCAACCCTTTCCGCTTTCCGTTCCTGCAGTCCTTCGTTGATAGCTTCGCAAACTGCGCCTACGATAATCTCAACCGACTTGGCGGCATCGTCGTTGGCCGGAATCACGAAATCGACATTCGTGGGATTGGAATTTGTGTCTACCATGCCGAATACGGGAATACCTAAGCGATTGGCTTCGCGAACGGCAATATGTTCTTTCATCACGTCAACAACAAATAAGGCGGAAGGCAGGCGTGTTAAATCGATAATCGATCCCAGCATCTTCTCTAATTTAGCACGTTGGCGGGTGATTTGCAATTTTTCTCTTTTCGATAGATTATTAAAGGTGCCGTCTTTAGTCATCTTATCAATAGTTGTCATTTTCTTTACGGCTTTACGGATAGTCGGGAAGTTTGTCAGCATCCCGCCCGGCCAGCGTTCAATAACATAAGGCATACCTACTGCGGCGGCCTTATCGGCAATAATCTGTTTGGCTTGTTTCTTTGTGGCTACAAAAAGGATTTTCTTTCCCGCTTTAGAAAGGTTTTTCATCACTTCCGCAGCTTCATCAACTTTAGCGACTGTTTTATGTAAGTCTATAATATGAATACCATTGCGCTCCATGAAAATGTAAGGAGCCATTGCGGGGTTCCACTTTCTTTTTAAGTGTCCGAAGTGTACTCCGGCTTCTAATAATTGTTCA
Source organism: Tannerellaceae bacterium (assembly GCA_031284375.1). Lineage (GTDB taxonomy): Bacteria > Bacteroidota > Bacteroidia > Bacteroidales > Tannerellaceae > DFXE01. Next base: position 6,334 of record JAISZY010000132.1, read on the forward strand.
AAATTAACTCTCGACATAGTTTGTTTTTTTAATCGTTTACATTCTGTTTTACCATACAATCCCCAGGTAGTTCTCCCACATATCTTCATGCAAAAGAAATCCCGACGATTTAGATACTAAACGCTTTTTCTTTAGTGAAGTTACTCGTCACCGTCGTCTTAACGTTTACTGAACTGGAATCTCTTGCGGGCTTTGGGGCGTCCCGGTTTCTTACGTTCTACCACACGTGGGTCGCGTGTTACAAAACCTTCCGCTCTAAGCGCCGGCTTGTCTTCCGGATGGATTTTTACTAAAGCGCGGGTAATTGCCAAACGGGCGGCCTCGGATTGTCCTTTGAAACCTCCGCCGGTCAAGTTGATACGAATATCATATTGTTCGGCTACATTCAGTTTGATAAGCGGTTGCTTCACGACAAACTGAAGAATTGTAGAAGGGAAATAAACGCCGAGCTCTCGTTTGTTGATAATAATTTTGCCACTACCTTCGCCTACATAGACACGGGCTACCGCTGCTTTACGTCTTCCTATTGCATTTACTACTTCCATAAGAATTATTTAAGTGTATTTATATCAATTGCTTTAGGTTGTTGAGCCTCATGTTTGTGCTCAGTTCCGGCATACACATACAAATTACCCAGCAACTTGGCCCCCAAGCGATTTTTGGGCAACATACCTTTAATTACTTTTCGGAACAAACGGTCTTCACCTTTAGCCAATAAGTCGGCAGGTGTATAGGCTTTTTGCCCTCCGGGGTATCCGGTGTATCTCAAATAAATACGATCGTTCCACTTATTTCCTGTGAGAACAACTTTGTCTGCATTGACGATGATAACGTTATCACCACAATCAACATGAGGCGTAAAATCGGGTTTGTATTTCCCACGCAAAAGCTTCGCAACTTTTGCGCCGATACGTCCCAAAGATTGCCCGGTTGCGTCTACCACAACCCATTCTTTTTTTACAGTCGCCTTGTTTGCAGAAATGGTCTTAAAACTTAAAGTATCCACTGCTTAAAAAATTAATTTAATTAATAACTCAAAAAACAAGTTCCCAACCTCATCCTTGCTACGGACACTTGAAGCAACAATGTGCTAAGAACTAAACTCTTAGTAACCCGGATAATAATCGGCTTGCAAAAGTACACTTTTATTTTGAAATAAAAAAATTTCGTGCAAGGTTTCAGCGATTCAGGGAGAAAGAAACAGATCGTCCCCAAAAGGAAGAACTTGGATAAGGGACAAATGATTCTGCCTGCCGGGAAATCCCGGCAGTACAAAAGAGTTCCGAATGTCTGTTATTTCTGTTTTGTAAAAGTATAATAAGCTTTTCGTGTCAGGCATGAATTCGGGAGCAGGCCATCTCCGCCACGGTTTTCAGGCCGTAAAGACGTATTATCAACCGGGCGCCGGCTTCGTGTCATTCTGGGGTAGAGAAAGAAATGCGTCTGTCGGTAGAGGGACAAAAATCATAAAGGCTTTCAGTTTGCTCCAAAGATTGCGAAAGGTTTCTTTGGGACGCCGATTTAAAAGTTGGGAAACAGCTTTGTCTTTTTCAACAAACTGATTGATGGCATGTGCAATCTGAAGCAGAGCATAATAGTTTTGCAGGGCAAGATAAGAGTTTCTGCTGTATTTGTGAGATAATTCATAATCGCCACACTTCTGT
>JAISZY010000186.1 GCA_031284375.1 Tannerellaceae bacterium
AACGTGCGTAGCGGCCGCGCTTTCGGACCGGCTTATTTCCGCCTCGACGTTACGCCCGACGGCAAAAAACCTTTCCTTGGAGAATTTATCAACGGCGCCTACACCGGCCTTTCCGATACCCTGGGCCGTGGCGTTGCCTGGATTCATCCCTCCCTGCTGATGACACATACCGTATGGGAAGGCAATTGGAATAACGACATCCGCAATGCGCCGCACAACATCAAGCGCGACTTTTACATCGACAATCCGGAGTCTGCATACTACGGGCAGAAGATAGACTTTAGTTTATATCCCGCAGAACCTGCTCGCGACCACATGCGAGACACCTGCCAGTATATCTATCCCTTCTTCCTGAAGATGGCCGACCCGTGCAATGTCTTTGACAACCTCGCCACCTCCGGACACGGCAGCGTATATAAAGACCAGTACGGTATGCGTCTGGCCGAAACCTATCTGTATCGTGCCGAAGCATACGCACAATTAGGGAAAAACGATTTGGCTGCCGCCGATATTAATAAAATACGCGAGAGAGCGCACGCCAAACCCATCACGGCCGCCGAAGCGGATCTGGATTACGTGCTGGACGAACGTGCACGCGAGCTTTTCGGCGAAACTTGCCGTCACTTTGTACTTCGCCGTACAGGCAAACTGCTCGAACGAGTGCGTAAATACAACAACAATCCGCGATTCCCCGGCTTGAATATTCAGGACTACAACGTGCTGTGGCCTATTCCGCAAACACAGATAGACCTCAATATAGACGCCGAATTTTCACAGAATCCGGGCTATTGATACCGTCTTTTCCATATACCGTATAGGAAGGAGGCCACCTTTTTGAGGTGGCCTCTGTTTTTTTAGCCCTTGTATTTCCGCAACTCAATACGGAACACGGTACCCTTGCCTATTTCGGAGCTTTTTACGAATATTCTTCCTCCATGATACGATTCGATGATGCGTTTCACCAAAGACAACCCTAAGCCCCAGCCTCGTGTCTTTGTGGTATAACCCGGACTGAAAATCGTCCCGAATTTAGATTTGGGTATTCCTTTGCCGGTATCGCAAACGTCTATCAGAATATTTCTTTTCGTTATTTCCATCCGGAATGTAATTTCGCCGGATCCTCCCATGGCGTCTACGGCATTCTTCACCAAGTTTTCGACCACCCAGGCGAAAAGCGAATCATTAATCAGAGCCAGAGCAGGCTCTTGGGGTAAATGGCGGTGTAATTTTACTTTGGACGATATACGAGTCTCCATATAATCCAAAGCCAGATGAATGGAATTGGTAACATTAACCGGCGTAGGATCCGGATTGGAACCTATCTTGGAAAAACGCTCCGTGATAGTCTCCAGTCGTTTTATATCCTTTTCCATCTCGATCAATAAGGCCGGATCTATTTCCTTGGTACGCAGGTACTCCATCCATGCTATCAGAGAGGAGATAGGCGTTCCTAACTGATGGGCCGTTTCTTTAGACAATCCGACCCATACCTTGTTTTGTTCCGCCTTCTTGGTACTGCCCAAGGCCAGGAAAGCAATGAGGATAAAGACAAAAACAACCGAAAGTTGCGCGTAAGGATACAGGAGGAGGCGTTTTAGTATAATAGAATCGTCGTAATAGAGATATTGGAACGTACCGTCTCCCATATCGATGCTGATAGGGGCGTTTTTGCTTTTAAAATCCTTTACCTTCTTTTTGAGGAAATCATCCACGTTCTTTTCGGGGAGTTTTATGTTCCGATATTCTATGATATGGTCGTTTTCGTCGCAAAGAAAAACAGGAATGGAGGTGTTTCCCTGAATAATCCGGAGGCTGAGCGACATATTCAGGCTGGTGTCTTCGTTAACTATCACCCGCCCTGCTTCGGCCCAGATTTCAATTTTCTCCCGTTCGTCTTCCGCCAGTTTCTTTATCAATGTATTCGATACAACAACCGAAGCAATTGCAATGGCCACCCCTCCCAGAATAAAAAAGTACTTCAACTGCTGGCGGGTATCATAGATGTTTTTCATGATTTTTCGTTCTTAAGTTCTTCCGTCAGTACCGCACGTCAGGGTAAAGGAGGTATTTTTTACGTATGATTTTAAAACCTTCCAGGTCTTCCTGCCAGCGGAGGCGTATTTCCTGTTCCGATAATCCGGAGGTGATGTAGGAACGGAGTTCGCGATTGCCGGCCAATAAGTCAAACCATTCCGGGCGGGAGAAGAAAGCGTCATTCCGGCCGGCTTTCCGGTAAAAATCGAGGAAGAAGCGCAACGTCAGTCCTCCATCGAAGGGGTATTCCCGCAAATCGACGCCGAAACATGTCTTGTCTTTCTGCAATGGATTGGTATCCATCCCCGGTATCGGCCGGGGAGTGAAGGAAAAGTCGCCATAGGCTTTGTCCGGATAGCCAATCGCCTGAAAAGGGAAATACGTACCTCTGCCGATGCTCACATTCGTAGCCTCGAACCATCCCAGGGAGGGATAAAGCCGCACAGCCTGCTGATTGGGTAAGTTGGGCGAAGGAGCTACCGGAAGCAGGTAAGGTTCTCCGTGCGACCAGTTTTTCAGCGGGACAACGACCAAGCGGCACGTGTCGGGCTTACTCTCCAGCCATCGCTCGCCGTTCATCATTCGCGCCAATTCTCCTACCGTGAGGCCATGCAGCACAGGGATACGGTCGAGGCCGACAAACGACTTGAACCCGTCTTTACGCATTGGGCCATCTACGAAATCGTTGGGATTCGGACGGTCTAAGACAACACATACTTTGTTGTTTTCGGCACAGGCTTCCATCACGTAGTGCATCGTACTGATGTAGGTGTAGAACCGAACGCCTACGTCCTGAATGTCGAAAACAACCACATCAATATCACGGAGTTGTTCTGCCGATGGCTTTTTGTTCTTTCCATAGATAGAAAGAATGGGAAGACCGGTCTTGCGGTCGCGATTGTTTTTTACATATTCGCCCGCCTCTGCTGTTCCGCGGAAACCATGTTCGGGAGCAAATATTTTCTTTACGGCCACGCCACGCGCCAGCAAGGTATCCAGCAGATGCGTTTGTTGTTCGTTTCCCAATACGGATGTCTGATTCACTACCAATGCGACCCGTTTGCCGGCCGTCAGGTTTAGAATCCTGTCTATCTGTTGGGCGCCCAACACCGGAAGATTCCCTTGCCCGGTCATCGCAGTGACTGCGAGGGAAAGGAACATAAAAAAATATCCCGCAAAGATGACCGTCCTTCTTATCCTTTTTACCATTCTGCCTCAGAGCTGTTTAAAGAAATCGTTCCCTTTATTATCTACCAGGATGAAGGCCGGGAAATCTTCTACTTCGATTCTCCAGATAGCTTCCATACCCAGTTCCGGATACTCCAGACATTCTACCTTGCGGATACTTTCCTGAGCCAAGATAGCGGCTGGGCCGCCGATGCTTCCCAGATAAAAACCTCCATGTGTCCGGCAAGCGTCGGTAACGGCCTGACTGCGGTTTCCTTTGGCTATCATAATCATGCTGCCGCCGTTTGCCTGAAACAAATCTACATACGAATCCATGCGTCCGGCCGTGGTGGGGCCAAACGACCCGGAAGCCATTCCGGCCGGAGTCTTGGCTGGGCCGGCATAATAAATGGGATGGTCTTTTATGTATTGCGGGAGACCTTGTCCGGCGTCGAGCCGTTCCTTCAGTTTGGCATGAGCAATGTCTCGGCCTACTACGATAACGCCCGATAACGAAAGGCGCGTAGAGACGGGATACTTGTCTAATTCCTTCAGAATATCCGTCATAGGTTGGTTGAGGTTAATCTTTACGGCATTCCCTTCGCCGGCTCGACGCAGTTCGTCGGGGATGAGTCGCGAAGGATTCTTTTCGAGTTTCTCAATCCAGATACCCTCTTTGTTGATTTTGGCCTTGATATTGCGGTCGGCCGAGCAAGACACGCCCATGCCGACCGGGCAAGAAGCGCCGTGACGCGGCAACCGGATGATGCGGACATCGTGCGCAAAATACTTCCCGCCAAACTGTGCTCCCAGCCCGATACGGTAAGCTTCCTCCAGCGTCTGCTTTTCCAATTCAATGTCTCGGAAAGCTTGTCCGCCTTCGTTTCCAGAGGTAGGCAGGTGGTCGTAATAATGGGCGGAGGCCAGCTTAACGGTTTTCAGGTTGGTCTCGGCCGATGTACCTCCTATCGCGAAGGCGATATGGTAGGGTGGACAAGCGGCGGTTCCCAGCGAACGCATTTTTTCAACCAAGAAGGGGATGAGTTTTTCGGGAGTCAGCAATGCTTTGGTTTCCTGATAGAGGTAGGTTTTGTTTGCCGAACCTCCGCCTTTGGCGATACAGAGGAATTTGTATTCGTTCCCCTTCACGGCATAGAGATCGATTTGCGCAGGCAGGTTGCAACCGGTATTGATTTCTTTGTACATATCTAAAGGAGCATTTTGCGAATAACGCAGATTTTCTTCCGTATACGTTTGGTACACGCCTTGGGAAAGGGCTTCTTCGTCGTCACCGTCCGTCCATACCTGTTGTCCTTTTTTACCCACAATGATAGCCGTTCCCGTATCTTGGCAGAAAGGAAGTTTGCCTTTGGCCGATACTTCGGCATTGCGCAGGAAAGTGAGAGCAACGAACTTATCATTGTCGCTTGCTTCGGGATCCGAAAGAATCTTCGCCACTTGTTCCTGATGTTCGGGGCGAAGATAGAAAGCCACATCGTGAAAGGCGGCATTAGCCAAGAGGGTTAAGGCTTCCGGTTCGACCTGGAGGATTTCTTTTCCTGCAAATTCCGTAACCGATACATGTTCTTTTGTAAGCAAATAATACTCGGTTGTATCCTTTCCCGTCGGGAAAGGTTCTTGATACTTAAAGGGAGGTGTTGCCATATCGCTATAATTTAAAATGTTTTTACCGGACAAAGGTACATTTTTTGTCGCTTTGTAAAAAAGGAAAAATCCGCTGTCTTTGGCGTGGACAGAGGCTATTATCTTTGAATAAAAAGTTTCAAGTATATGTAAAGTGCGGGGAGAGCCAAAAGGACACTGTCGAAACGGTCAAGCATTCCTCCATGTCCGGGCAACAAGGTTCCCGAATCTTTTATCCCAAGCGAACGTTTCATTAACGATTCCGTCAAGTCGCCCCAAGTAGCGAAAACAACGACAACAACCGACAATCCCAGCCAATTATACCAACTGATACCAGGTAAATAAAAGGCAAACACTTGCGACGAACACAGGGTTAAGACGAGTCCTCCCACAAAACCTTCCCACGATTTCTTGGGCGAAATGCGTTCGAACAAAGGATGATGCCCAAATTTCGTTCCAACCAGATAAGCGCCGGAATCGTTCAACCACACGAAAGTAAAAAGCGCAAATACCGGCCAAGCAGTAAAATTGCTCTGCGCAACATTGGCCGGTTGGAAGGTAATAAAATTCAGCAAAGAGAAAGTGGCCGCACAATATACCTGCCCCAGCAACATAAACGCCCAGTTGTGAATAGGATTAGGCGCCCGGGTATATATCTCGGAAACAAACGCAAACATCAGGAAAAGAACATAAGGCAGGAAGATCGTGCTATCCAGCCAACCGTTGGCATATACAAAACTTGCGAGAAAAAGATATGGCCCGCCGGGCGGGGGGGGGGGGGTCGGCGTTGGGGTGGGGGGGGGGGGGGGGGGGGGGGGGGGTGGGGGGGGGGGGGGGGAGGGCCGGGCGGAGAAACTAAGAGACAGTTGGAAGCGGAAACATCCTCCACATTATCATCTCCCACCAGTGGTTCCT
>JAISZY010000220.1 GCA_031284375.1 Tannerellaceae bacterium
CACCCGAATTTCTTCTTCGGATAAATTCATTTGAATAAGCATACTGCATTTTTTTTGAAAGGTTTTGCAAATATGCTTATTCTTTTTTTATGCACAAAACTATACCGCGGAAAGTATAACTCCACTTCCCGGCAAATGATTTTTCCCCTTCCTTCCGGCCTGAAAGGACTTCGGCAAATGATTTTCTTCCTTCATGCCAACCTGAAAGGACTTCGGCAAATGATTTTCTTCCTTCCTGCCGGCCTGAAAGGACTTCGGCAAATCATTTTCTCCGTTCAGGCCAGCCTGAAAGCGTTTCGGCAAATTATTTTCTCCGTTCAGGCCGGCCTGAAATCATTTCGGCAAATTATTTTCTCCGTTCAGGCCAGCCTGAAAGCGTTTCGGCAAATCATTTTTTCCATTCAGGCCGGCAGGAAGAGGAAAAATCATTTGCCGAAGTCCTTTCCTGCCAGCCTGGAGAAATTCCGGCAACTGCTCTTATTTCTCCGGGACGCGAGCGAGGAAAAAAATCGGAAGAAAAAATAAATATTTTTTTTTCCCGAAACATTTGGATGTTCGATAATATTGCATACCTTCGCCCCCACGACGAGTATCGCAATCAATAACAACAAAAAAGTAATTATATATGGAAATTATTAGATTTAGTATAGGAACCCTGCGGAACGAAGGATGGTTCCGCTTTCACACGGAATTTTTCGCCTTGGCAACACTTTGCGGGGTGGATATATTAACGATAGACTTCCTTTTCTCCACCTACGAAACACTATATAAAGAAGCCGACGGGCTGCTCGAATTATTGCGCAAAAGTTTTGTTACCACAGATACCGTCGCCGCCGACCGTCTGCGCGATTCCCAATACCGGGGCCTGAGGGATGCCGTAAAGGCTAACCTTCATTCGCTCGACGCCGATACGCAGGCCGCCGCCGTAAAAGTTTCGGCAGTGATTGGGAAGTACAACAGCATCATCACCAAAGGCGCCCGGGCCGACAAAACAGCAGCGATAGACAACCTGCTGCAAGACCTTACCCAAGCCGAAGGAGGCATAGACCTCTCGGCCGAAGTAACACAGTTGGGCGTAGCCACGTGGGTGAACAACCTCAACTCGGCCAATACCACCTACAAACAATCCCTGTCCGAACGCTTGGAAGAATCTACCGCCCGCCCCGACACCGGACGTTTGCAGCAAGTGCGTGCCGAAATGGACCACTACTATATTAATATGATAAACGTAGTAGACGCTCGCCTGCTGGCTATCGGCAACACATCGGCCGAAGAAGAAGGAGAAACCGAAGAACCCGGCGGCCCGGTAGAAGGCCGCGACGCCCTGCCCACTACGCCGAACGAAAAAATAATTCACTTTGCCAAATCGCTCAATACCTGCATCACATACTACAAATCGCTGCTGAAAAGTCGCCGTACGCGTAGCAATAAAAAAGAAACAGAAGAAACGGAAGACGGAGGAGAAGAAATATAAGCCTCAGGAAAACGTACTTTTATCGCCAATAATAACTAAATAACATGAAAAAAGAATGAAAGAGGCTATAGAAACGCCCGATTATCTCTTTGAAAGCAGTTGGGAAGTGTGTAACAAAATAGGAGGAATATACACCGTCCTTTCCACCAAAGCCCAGACGCTGCAACAGATATATCCCAACAAAATTCTTTTTATCGGCCCCGATATCCATAAACCGGAGAAAGCCCCGGACTTTCTGGAAGATACAACCCTGTATGCCGAATGGTCGCAACATGCAACCATCAAAGAACATCTGAAAATAAAAACAGGCCGCTGGAATGTACCCGGCAAACCGCCGGTAGTCTTGGTGGATTATACCCCCTTCCGGAGCCAACGAAACGACCTCTTCTACCGGATGTGGGACAACTTTCAAGTAGATTCCATCGCCGCCTATGGAGATTACGAAGAATCCTGCCTCTTTGCCTATGCCGTGGGGCGGGTGATAGAAAGCTTTTATCATTTTTATCAACTCCGGAACAAAAAAGTCGTAGCCCTGTTCAACGAATGGATGTTGGGCATGGGCGCTTTGTATATTCAAAAGAATCTCCCCGCCGTTGCAACCCTTTTTACTACCCATGCCACTTCGATAGGGCGTTCTATCGCAGGAAACAACAAACCCCTGTATGCCGATATGGAAACGTACAGCGGCGACCGGATGGCAAAGGAATTGAATATGGAAGCCAAACACTCGCTGGAGAAACAAACCGCCCGACATGTAGACTGCTTCACCACCGTAAGCGGTATAACGGCCGCAGAATGTAAACAATTGCTGGAAAAAGAACCTCATGTCATCACCCTCAATGGATTTGAGCGCAACTTTGTGCCCGAAGGCGATGAATATACGCAAAAGCGAGAATCGGCGCGTAACCTGCTGATACATGTAGCCGAAAAACTATTAGGTTATCCCATACACCCCAATACCATACTCCTGTCTACCAGCGGGAGATACGAATACCGCAACAAAGGAATCGACGTCTTCATAGACGCCATGGACAGACTTCGCCGGGCGGAACAAACGACGCGCACCATGATTGCATTTATCATGGTACCGGCCTGGGTGCGGGATGCCCGTTCCGATCTGAAGTATGCCGTCGAGCACAATTACCCGGTAAAAACCCCCATGCAAATGCCCTTTTCCACCCATTGGCTGCATCAAATGGAAGAAGATAAGATACTGAACTATATTCTCCAAAAAGGATTTACCAATGATGTTTCGGAAAAACTCAAAATCATCTTTATTCCTTCTTATCTGACGGGAAACGACGGCATATTCAACACCTCCTACTACGATTTGTTGATAGGAATGGATGTCACCATCTATCCTTCGTATTACGAACCTTGGGGATATACGCCGCTGGAAAGCATCGCCTTCGGCATCCCTACGATTACCACCGACCTGGCAGGATTCGGCCTCTGGGCCAAAGAAGAAGGGATAGGCAACGATATCGCCCAGGGCGTGCGGACCATTCATCGGACCGACTACAATTATTCCGATGTAGCGGAGCTGATTGCACAATCCGTCCTGACCCTATGCGCGGAGAAAAAAGCCGGACTTGCCGCCATCCGGAAACGCTGCCGCAACTTAGCCTCCTTGGCCGAATGGAACAAGTTTATCGTCCATTACCAAACAGCATACCACATCGCCCTGCGTAATGCACAGGAAAGAAATGCGAAAGAAGGGCAGAAATCAGGAGATAATACTATCTTTGCCCCTCGATAAAACTCATATTAAAATTCACAAACATGAAGATAAAAACAAATAATGCGAATAATACTATATGGAGAGAAGTCTATTCACATTCATCATTACCAAAAGAATTAAAACCTCTAACGGAAATGGCCGCTAATTTATGGTGGGTATGGAATCATGAAGGCTCGCAATTATTTGAGAAATTGGATGAGAAACTATGGAAATCAACAGAAGGAAATCCGGCGCTTCTGCTTCAGAGCCTATCTGTTAAACGAATGGGAGAGATAATCGACAACGAAAGCCTGATGAACGAAGTAGAACAGGTATACGCATTGTTCAGAAACTATATAGACGTATCGCCCGACCCTTCCAAGCCATCCATCGCCTATTTTAGTATGGAATACGGACTAACCAACGTACTTAAAATATATTCCGGAGGTCTGGGAGTATTGGCCGGCGATTACCTGAAAGAAGCCAGCGACAGCCGGGTAGATCTCGTAGCCGTAGGCTTCCTTTATCGTTACGGATATTTTACTCAGTCACTTTCGATGGAAGGCCAGCAGATAGCCAACTACGAAGCGCAAAACTTCGGAACATTACCCTTGGTTCAGGTTATGAATAGCGAAGGCCGGCCTGTAGTTCTGGAAGTCCCCTTTCCGGGACGTATCGTCTACGCATATATATGGAAAGTAAATGTTGGACGTATATCACTCTACTTGATGGATACCGACATCCCGCAAAACAGCGAATGGGATCGCTCAATTACACACCAACTATACGGCGGAGATTGGGAAAACCGCATGAAACAAGAATACATGCTGGGAATCGGCGGCATATTAATGTTGCACAAACTGGGTATTAAAAAGCAGGTTTACCATTGCAACGAAGGTCATGCCGCTTTGATAAACGCACAACGCTTAGTGGACTACATTCAAGGAGAGAGACTTTCTTTCAATGAAGCCTTGGAGGTAGTTCGAGCATCGGGCGTATATACCGTACACACACCTGTCCCTGCCGGACACGATTACTTTGAAGAAAGTTTGTTTGGCCGCTACATGGGAGAGTTTCCTGCCAAAATGGGAATCTCTTGGCAGGAATTTATTGATATGGGACGCGAAAACCCCGGCTCGAACGAAAAATTCTCCATGAGCGTATTTGCCCTCAACACCTGTCAGGAAGCTAACGGGGTGAGCTTATTACACGGAAAAGTATCTCAACGCATGTTCGCTCCTATATGGAAAGGATATTTCCCCGAAGAACTACATGTTACTTCCGTAACAAATGGCGTACACATGCCAACGTGGGCCGCCACGGAATGGAAACGATTCTTTGCCGATCATTTCGACCCGAACTTCGTCAACGACCAATCAAACAAAACCTATTGGGAAGCCATACAACATGTTTCGGACGAAGAGATATGGAACATCCGCAAAACATTGAAGAAAAAACTGGTTGAGTACATAAGAGTGCAATTCAAGGATAATTGGCTGAAAAATCAGGGAGATCCTTTTCAAATTGTTTCCATCCTTGAAAAAATCAATCCCAATGCACTGCTGATAGGCTTCGGACGCCGGTTTGCCACTTACAAACGCGCTCACCTGTTGTTTACCGACCTGGAACGTTTGGCCAAGATAGTAAACAACGAGAAACATCCCACCCAATTCATATACACCGGGAAAGCACACCCGGCAGATGGCGGTGGACAAGGATTAATCAAACATATCATTGAGATTTCACGTCGTCCGGAGTTTTTAGGAAAAATCATATTCCTCGAAAACTACGATATACGTTTAGCCCGTCGTCTCATCTCCGGAGTAGACGTATGGCTGAATACGCCCACTCGTCCGCTGGAAGCTTCCGGTACATCGGGCGAAAAAGCCGAAATGAATGGTGTACTCAATTTCTCCGTATTAGACGGATGGTGGTACGAAGGCTACCGGGAAGGAGCCGGCTGGGCATTGACCGACAAACGTTCCTACGAAAATCAACAGTATCAAGACCAATTAGATGCTGCCTCCATCTATCATATATTAGAGAACGAAATCATCCCGCTTTACTATGCCCGTAACAGCAAAGGATTCTCTCCCGAATGGGTTCAGTACATCAAAAACTCCATCTCGCAAATTGCCCCCGATTATACAATGAAACGTATGCTCGACGACTATATCAACCGGATATATAATAAATTGGCAACCCGTTCGGCACATCTGAAAGAAAACGGATATGCCAAAGCAAAAGAAATTGCGGCATGGAAAGAAGAAGTGGTAGAACACTGGGATAGTTTTGAAGTAGAATCTTTCGAAACCGATAAGGAATGGTTCTCCAATCAGCCCTTGGTAGGAAAAGTATATTCTTATCATTTAGTGATTAACCGGAAAGAACTAAAAGGAATGTTAGGAGTAGACATGGTGATAGGTTGGGATAATCCGGAAACAAATAATTTAGACCTGAAAGCCGTCCATACTTTTGAACTAAAGAAAGAAGAAGGACCGCGCCTATTCTTTGAACTGAAAGTAGCCGCAGCCGAAGCCGGTATCCACAAAGTGGGATTCCGTGTCTATCCCGTCAATCCGGCTCTCCCCCATCGTATGGATTTCGCATACGTAAGATGGATAGCCGTTTGATTAACTAACCATTAAAAGAGAGAGGAAGCAGAGAGGTTGCGCTCTCAACGATGTAGATTTGTGTCCGTCCGCAAAGGAGAACTTTCATAGGACGTTTGTATCGATTCTCCGTTTCCAGTAATACTTGCCGGCAAGCGCCACATGGGGTAATCATTTCCACTCGTTCCCCTTTTGTTTGAGCTGCAATAGCAATAGCGTACACAGCCACATCGGGATATTGTGCTCCGGCGTAAAACAAGGCAACTCGTTCGGCGCACAAACCGGAAGGATATGCAACGTTTTCCTGGTTATTGCCTGTAACAATAACTCCATTTTCCAACAATAGAGCAGCTCCTACCTGAAATTTTGAGTAAGGAGCGTAAGCATCGCGGGTAGCCAGAATAGACAATCGTGTTAATTCTTTAAACTCATCCGGCAACTCTGCGAGAGGATAAGTTCTTATTTTTGTTTCAAATATGATTTCTTTCATGAGCTAAAAAAACAGGATTACCCCTCTTGAAGGATAATCCTGCTCCTGTTTTTTGTGGGGAAACAATTATGCCTCCGCCTGTACTTCTTTGATAGATATATACGAACGATCCGCCTTCCCTCTGTGGAAAAATACAACACCGTCGATTAACGCATACAAGGTATGATCTTTACCTATGCCCACATTCTTACCCGGATGATGGGTTGTACCTCTTTGACGAACAAGAATGTTTCCCGCCTTAGCGACTTCTCCGCCAAAAAGCTTAACTCCTAATCGTTTGCTATGTGATTCACGGCCATTCTTCGAACTACCTACACCTTTTTTATGTGCCATTTCTTTATTCCTTTTTACGTATTAAGCTACAATCTGTTTAATATTCACTTCCGTAAACTGTTGACGATGCCCGTTCAACTTACGGTGTCCTTTTCTTCTCTTTTTGTGGAAGACCAATACTTTCTCGCCTTTTACCAGCGGAGAGAGAACTTCGACTATGACTTTGGCTCCTTCGATTAAAGGAGTACCTACGGTTATCACCCCATCATTGTCTACCAATAATACCTTTTCAAATTCAACAACGCTCCCACCTTCAACGTTCTGGATGTGATGAACGAATAATTTTTTGCCTTCTTCGGCTCTAAATTGTTGTCCGTTAATTTCTACGATTACGTACATCTGTTTAATTCATTTTTTTTACAGGTTATGTCCCGGGGGTGGAGGCCTTTTACTGCTTCACTTCTTTTACCCTTAAGGAATCAGAGCGCAAAATTATAATTCTTTATTGCAATGTGCAAATTTTCAGTGATGAAATTAGGCCACATAAGTAATCTTATGTAATGGTTTACATGAAATAATGTTTTGCAATGGTTCCCAGTCATTGATGCCAGCCTGCATAATGACAAAATGTCGTGTTTTTATTATGTCATTTGCTCCGAAAAGATAATTAACTGTTTGGCACATTATTTGTAAAGTATCTGGCGGAGAAAAAAACAGATTATAAATTAAAAACATATAAAAAAGATGGGCAAAATAATTGGAATAGACTTAGGAACAACTAACTCATGCGTTGCTGTATTGGAAGGCAATGAACCGGTTGTAATAGCAAACAGTGAAGGAAAGCGGACAACCCCCTCTATCGTTGCGTTCGTAGATGGTGGAGAGCGTAAGGTGGGAGACCCAGCTAAAAGGCAGGCAATTACGAATCCAGAGAAAACAATATTTTCTATTAAACGTTTCATGGGTGAAACGTACGATAAAGTACAAAAAGAAATAAACCGTGTACCTTATAAAGTGACTCGTGGAGATAACAATACACCTCGTGTCAATATTGGCGGACGTCTTTATACATCACAGGAAATATCGGCTATGATTCTACAGAAAATGAAGAAGACCGCCGAAGAGTATTTAGGACAAGAAGTAACAGAAGCGGTTATCACAGTACCTGCCTACTTTAACGACGCCCAGCGCCAAGCTACTAAAGAAGCCGGAGAAATAGCCGGATTGACTGTGCGTCGTATTGTGAACGAACCGACTGCTGCTTCGCTGGCTTACGGCTTAGACAAAACCAACAAAGACATGAAAATAGCGGTGTTCGACTTGGGTGGTGGTACATTTGATATCTCTATCCTTGAATTGGGAGATGGTGTGTTTGAAGTGAAATCAACAAACGGGGATACCCACTTAGGAGGCGACGACTTTGACCATGTGATTATTGACTGGTTAGCAGAGGAGTTTAAAAAAGACGAAGGTATAGATTTGCGTCAAGACCCAATGGCATTACAACGCTTAAAAGAAGCTGCCGAAAAAGCGAAAATAGAATTGTCGAGTTCGACAAGTACGGAAATTAATTTGCCGTATATCATGCCTGTCAACGGAATACCTAAGCACTTAGTCAAAACGCTAAGTCGCGCAAAGTTTGAACAATTGGCCGACAATTTAATACAATCTTGTATAGAACCTTGCCGTCAGGCCTTGAAGGATGCCGGTATGACGATTTCCGATATCGAGGAAGTTATCCTTGTAGGAGGTTCTACTCGCATCCCCGCAGTACAAAGCATTGTAGAGAAATTCTTTGGCAAAGCCCCCTCTAAAGGGGTCAATCCTGACGAAGTAGTCGCGGTAGGTGCAGCCATCCAGGGAGGTGTTTTGACCGGTGAAGTAAAAGACGTATTATTGCTCGATGTAACACCCCTGTCGTTGGGTATCGAAACAATGGGAGGTGTAATGACTCGGCTGATAGAAGCGAACACTACGATACCGACTAAAAAATCCGAAACATTCACTACTGCTGCCGATAATCAGCCTTCGGTAGAAATTCATGTACTACAAGGTGAACGTTCGCTGGTAAGAGACAACAAATCGATAGGTCGTTTTCATCTCGACGGTATTCCGGCTGCTCAACGTGGTGTTCCGCAGATAGAAGTAACTTTCGACATTGATGCTAACGGTATATTGAACGTATCGGCAAAAGATAGAGGAACAGGCAAATTGCAAAGTAT